>NZ_JBEXWT010000119.1:0-23105 GCF_040629945.1 Kitasatospora sp. NPDC005856
CCCGCCCCCGCCCCCCGGGGGCCCGGCCGGGGGGCGGGGGCGCCCCCACCCGCGGGGGCGCGGCCCCGCCCATCGGCTGTCCGGCGCCGCGCGCGATCGGTTTCCGTCACAGGGTGCGGAAGGTTCCGAAGGCGCTCGCGATACCGCTCTGGAAGGCGTGGGTCACAACACCGGAGGCCGTCTTGCCGAAGATCTCCAGCCGGCCGTCCTCGTTCTCGCCGACCACCGGGTTGGTCGCCAGGGTGCCGCCGACCTCGACCCAACCGGAGAAGACGCTGTTCGGCTTGAGCTGGTGGATGTTCCACACGGTGCCGTTGCCGTCGCGGACGAAGAGCTCCAGGTTGCCGTTGCGGCAGAGCGTGACGGCCGGGTCTCCGACGAAGCCGCCGCCGTCGAACGTGGACCAGTCGTGCCAGGTGCTGTTCGGCTTCTCCTGCCAGCGGGTGGTGATCCGGCCGTCCGCGGTGAGGGCGAAGATCTCCTGCCGACCGTCCTGATTCCGGCTCACCACCGGGTCGGAGGCGACGTTGCCGCCGTGGTCGTACCAGCTGGTCGTGAAGGTGCTGTTCGGCGCGACCTGCCACCGGGACATGATGTGCCCGTTCGCGGTGCGGGCGAAGACCTCCAGGGTGCCGTCGGCGTTGTGGCTCACGGCGGGGTTCCCGACGAAGCCGGCGCCGTCGAAGGTCAGCCAGCCCTCGTGCCAGGTGCTGTTCGGCTTGTCCTGCCAGCGGGTGGTGATCCGGCCGTCGGGGGTGCGGGCGAAGATCTGCTGCGAGCCGTTCGCATTGGCAGCGACCGCCAGCTCGGAGGCGACGTCGCCGCCGTGGTCGTACCAGTCGTGCCAGGAGCCGTTCTGCGTCAGCTGCCACCGGGAGACGACCTGCCCGTTCGCGGTGCGGGCGAAGATCTCCTGGGTGCCGTCGGCGTTGCGGCCCATCGCCGGGGCGCCCACCACGCCCGCCGCGCCGGGGAGCTGGTACCAGTCGTGCCAGGTGCTGTTCGGGGCCGTCTGCCACGCGGTCCGCACCCCGCCGTTGCCGTCGTTGTCGACGAACTCCAGGGTCTGGTTGGCGTTCATGCCGAGGTTGGGGCGGGCGACCAGCTGGCGGTCGTAGTCGCGGTCGTCAACGATCTTGTTGTAACGGCGGGCCTGGTAGTTCGAGTTGGCCCACCCGTCGATCGTCGGGGCGTCGATCGAGACGGGGCCGACCTTCTTCACCGGCGAGGCGCCGAAGGAGTAGTAGGTGAAGCGGGTGTGGTCGGGCTCCCAGGCGTTGAAGATGATCACGTGGTTCGCGGTGTCGAGGAGGATGTCACCGGGCATGAGGTCCTGGCGGGCGATCGGGTACGACACGTCCGACAGGTTCCCGGTCCAGTTGTCGCCGTTGAGGTGCCATGCCATGTCGACGTATCCGGAACAGTCACGGCGGTAGTTCCGGTCGCCGGTCGGGCCGGGCGAGAAGCCGCCGTTGTCGTACGGGCCGGGCTGGCGATCGACCCAGTACTGCGCCCGTTCGATCACCTCCGACCTGGTGATGGTGCCGCCCAGGGCGGAGGCGAACGCCGCCTGGGCGGATGCGGAGAAGGCGATCAGCAGGCCGGCGGTCACCGCGGTGACCGCGAGCAGGCTGAGGACGCGTCGGAATAGCCTGATCATGATGGCAGAACTCTCTTCCGTTGCTCGGCAGGACGGATGAAGGCAGCGGCCCCATCGACGGGGCGGAACCCGGGCGGGGCAGGCGCGGAACAACGGCGTCGCGGAACGCGGGCCGTACGAGAGGAAAGAGGGAGGGCGCAGGAGCGGAACGGGGAGGCGCGGGCCCGCCGCTAGTCGGCGAGGCGCCAGTCGCGCAGTTCGTCCGAGGCCTCAAGTGCCCTGGCACAGATGGACCGTGCGCTCAGGCGGGCACCGGTGTCCTCGGCGGCGAGGACGAACAGGGCCACTCCGATCCGGCCGGGTGCGACACGCACCCGCACATGCTCCAGGCGGTCGTCCGCCCGGGCCTGGCTCCAGAGGTACCCAGTGAGCCACTGCGGAGCGACCACCGAGGCGGTCGGCCCGACGAGTCGGGTCACGGCCAGACGCAGGACCGGCTTGTCGAACATCAGCCCCAGCCGAACCCGTTGTCGGAGTCGCCGGAGACGGCGGCGGACGCGCGGACGGCGGCGACGGGGAGCTGGGCGATGCTGGACATGGACATACTCCGTTCAGGGCGCGGTGGTTTGGTTTGCCGGATGTTTACGTCTCCCTGCCCCGGGCTTTCCCGGGGGCGGCGCTTCCGACATGAACAAGCCTGCCGAACCGGCGTCCCGCTGTCAGCGGTCCGCGCCTGGCCCCAAGGTGCCTGACCCCAACGTGACAAGGGGCCCGGACCAGTCTTGTCCGGCCCGGCGTCGCTGGGCACACTGGTCCGACAGCTTGTTTGAGCACCTACCGCGGGGGGCGGCAGAATGCTTGAGTTACTCGGTCTCTCCAGCCTGTCCGAGCGCCTCTACCAGGCGGTCCTCGTCGACCCGGCGCGCAGCGTCGCCGAACTGGCCAGGGACACCGGTATGACGGACCAGGAGATACGCTCCGCCCTGGACGAGTTGGCGGACCTCGCACTGATCAAACCGTCGTCCCAGGTGGACGGAGCCCTGTGGCCGGTCAGTCCGGCGGTCGGCCTGTCCGCGCTGCTCGCCGCCGCCGAGGACGAGGCCGCCGCCCGGCAGCGGAAGATCGAGGCGACCCGGGCGACGATCGCCGCACTCGCGGCCCAGCACGAGGAACACCGTCTCCACCGCGCGGACGCCGTGGTTCGCCTCGACGGTCTCGACTCCGTCCGCAGCCGGCTGGAGGAACTCGCCGCGAACGCCGTCACCGAGTGCCTGTCGCTCAACCCGGGCGGCGCCGACCGGCCCGACGCGCGGGCGGCCTCCGCGCAGCTCAACGAACAGGCGCTGCGCCGGGGCGTCAGCATCAAGGCGATCTGCCGCGAGAGCTTCCGCAACGACGCCGACACGCTGGCGCACGCGCGCTGGCTGACGGACCTCGGCGGGGAGATGCGCACCGTCCCGATCGTGCCGATCCCGCTGGTGATCGTGGACCGCGCCGTGGCCATCGTCCCGGTCGACCCCGCCGAACCGCGTCGGGGCGCGCTGGAGCTGGACAGCCCCGGACAGCTCGCCGTCGCCTGCGCCCTGTTTGACCAACTCTGGTCCGCAGCAACCCCGTTCGGCTCCTCCGTCCCGGTGGACGGGCAGGGCCTCACCTCGACCGAACGCACTCTGCTGGAGCTCGCCGCGGCCGGCCACACCGATGAGGCGGCCGGCCGCAAACTCGGCGTCTCGGCGCGCACCGTCAAACGTCAGATGGCCGACCTGATGGCCCGACTCGGCGCCGAGAGCCGCTTCCAGGCGGGCGTCCGCGCCGCGCACCGCGGCTGGCTCTGAGAATACATCTCATTTGGTGAGTCTACGATGGCAGATGAGCGCGGCAGCGATGGTGGTGAAGGCCGCGAAGTGGTCGCCCTTGCGCTCGTAGCGGCGGTGGAGCCGACGGAACCCGCCCAGCCATGACACGGTCCGCTCGATGACCCAGCGATGCCGACCGAGGCGGGCCGAGGGCTGGATGCCGCAGCGGGCGATGCGATCGGTAGTCTGCCGTCGCCGCAGGTAGGAGCGAATGAAGCGGTGGTCGTAGGCTTTGTCGCCGTGGAGCTTGCCGGGTCGGCGTCGCCTCGGGCCGCGGCGGGAGCGGATCGGCGGGATCGCCTCGACGAGCGGGATCAGGGCCTGGCTGTCGTACAGGTTGGCACCGGAGATCGCGAGCGAAAGGGGCAGACCGGTGCGTTCGGCGAGCAAGTGGATCTTCGATCCGAACTTACTCAGATCGACAGGATTCGGACCCATCAGGTCCCCTTTTTCGTGGCGCGCATGTTCACCGACTCGACCGCGCACCGCGACCAGTCCAGCTCGCCCCGCGAGCCGAGTTCGTCTAGGACCAGGCGGTAGAGCTTTGCCCACACCCGGGCCTCGGTCCACTCGGCGAACCGGCGGTGCGCGGTCGGCCCAGCCGGACCGAAACACGGCGGCAGCTGGGCCCACGTGCACCCCGACGTGGCCACGAACACGATCGCGGCCAGCACCTCCCGGTCCCCGTGCCGTCGGCGGCCACCGCCCTGCGGACGCGTCGGCGCCGCCGGCACCACCCGCTGGAACAACTCCCACAACTCATCCGGCACCAGGCGCTCCACGATCGTCACGCAAGCAGCCTACAAGCCCAAATGAGATGACTTCTTAGTGCTGATGCCATTCCTCGACGGCATGCGCCACGTGCTGCTCCTCTGGTCGGTCCTGTCGGTGGTACGGGCGGTCATGGACGGTTGGCGGTGCGCAGCCATGGAGCCCGGCTCGGAAGCCGGCTCGGATGCCGTCAACGTGCGCGGGCCATGACGGTGAGCCGCGGCGACTCCGGTGAGGAACTCTGACTGTTGAAGGGCTGGTAGCCCCAGGTCTCGTACCGGGCCTGGACCCTGCCGTCCCCCGCAAGCGGGTTGAACCGGCCCGCCGGCACCGGCCCGACGTCGCGCTCGTCGACATCCGGATGCCCCACGTACCCGACGGCTCGCGCCCGCTGCGCGGTGCGGACGCCGCCGAGACGCGAAGCCGCAGGCGCCGTCGCGGTCGGAGCGGTCCCGGATGCCGTGCTCCGCGCTACCGGGCCCCGCGGTCGAGGGCGGTGGTGCGCGGTCGTAGGCGCTCTCCCTGCGGCCCGAACATGATCAGGTATTCGACCGGTCCGCCGGGTCCGGCGTTCGCGACCCCGTGGGCGGTGCGGGTGTCGAACTCGGCCACCTCCCCGGCACTCAGGACGAGGTCCTGATCGCCGAGCGCCAGCCACAGCCGCCCGTACAGGACGCACAGCCATTCGTACCCGTCGTGGGAGACCTGCCGCGGCCGCGCCGGCGGCGCGTCGACGGCGGGCAGGACGTGCTTGTGGGCGTGCAGGCCCCCCACGTACCGGGTCAACGGCAGCACCACCTTGTCGTCGCCGGGACGCTGCGCCATCGGGATGCGCGGTCGGGCCGCGGCGACGGGTGCGGTGCCGGCCAGCTCGTCCAGGGAGATGTCGTACGTCTTCGCGAGCTGCAGCAGCACCTCCAGGGTCGGCTTGCGCCGACCGGTCTCGATCCGCGACAGCGTGCTCAGCGAGATGCCGGTCGCGCGGCTGACGCCGGTGAGCGTGGACCCGCGCTGCTCGCGTGCGGTCCGCAGCCGCGGGCCCATGGCCGCCAGCGTGTCGGCCATGCCGTCATCCGTCACCATTGCCCCGCTCCCTCCGAGCGTGCCGCCTCCACCGCCCTGTCCTGCAAGTTTGCCAGAATGACAAGGGTGTTCGCTTCGGGCGGCCGCCGCGCCGCAAGATCGGTGGGCAACCACCGACAGCCCGTGAACCGAGGAGAAGCGATGCCCCAGCCCGCGCCGTCCGCCGACCTGCGCCACCGCACCATCGAGGGACCTGCCGGGCGCCTGCACCTGGTCGAGCAGGGCACCGGACCGCTGGTCCTGCTCGTCCACGGCTTCCCCGAGTCCTGGTACTCCTGGCGCCGCCAGCTCCCGGCCCTCGCGGCGGCGGGGTACCGGGCCGTGGCGCTCGACGTGCGCGGCTACGGCCGTTCCTCCAAGCCCGCCGCGACGGACGCCTACCGGATGCTCGATCTGGTGGAGGACAACGTCGCCCTGGTGCGCGCCCTGGGCGAGGACAGGGCGGTGGTCGTCGGGCACGACTGGGGCTCCAACATCGCGGCGACCTCCGCCCTGCTCCACCCCGAGGTCTTCCGCGCCGTCGGACTGCTGAGCGTCCCCTACGCGCCGCCCGGCGGCCCCCGCCCCACCGACGTCTTCGCGCAGATGGGCGGCGACCAGGAATTCTACGTCTCGTACTTCCAGGAGCCCGGCCGGGCCGAAGCCGAGATGGAGCCCGACCTCCGGGGCTGGCTCGCGGGCTTCTACGCGGCCATGTCCGCCGACACCATGCCCACCCGGGGCGAGCCTGACCCCCACTTCGTGGCCCGCACCGGCGGCCGGCTGCGAGACCGCTTCCCCAGCGGCAAGCTGCCCACCTGGCTGACCGAGGACGACCTCGACGTGTACGCCGGGGAGTTCGAGCGCACCGGCATGACCGGGGCCCTCAACCGCTACCGCAACATGGACCGTGACTGGGAGGATCTCGCCCAGTACCGCGGCGCCCCGATCAAGCAGCCGTCTCTGTTCATCGGCGGCGCCCTGGACGCCTCCACGACCTGGATGGCCGACGCGATCGACGCCTACCCGGCCACCCTCCCCGGCCTGGCCTCCACCCACATCATGGACGGCTGCGGGCACTGGATCCAGCAGGAGCGTCCCGAGGAGGTGAACCGCCTGCTGACCTCCTGGCTCGCCTCCCTCCAGGGCTGATTCGCCGGGTGCCGGCAGCGCCCTCGCCCGGTACCCGCAGATCGCCCACACCGCCGCCACCACCGGCCCCACCGACCTCATGGCCACCGCGCTCCGCTCCGGCGCAGACACCCTCTACGGCCTCCTCACCGCCGAGGTCGGCTCCCTGCCCGGCATCCAGACCGTCCGGACCGCCCCCGTCCTGCGCATCGTCGAACGCGCCGCCGCCCTCCCCTGACGGCCCGTGCGGACCGACGCCGCGGTCCGCACCGGCACCACTGTCATCCCCCGTGTTGCGCATCCGATGCCGGCTGCTCGTCCTGCCCGGCGGCTCGGCTCGACTGTTGACCGGCCCGGAACCCGCGGTGGCCGTGTCAGGGGCTGCTCGAGGTGGCGACGAAGGTGAACCCGCCGAGTTCGAGGAACAAGGCGTCGGCGAGCTCGGGTACGCCGGTGAGGGGGACGGCGAGTTGACGTTCGAGTGCTCCGACGTTGTTGGTCACCGGGTTGTAGGCCCTCAGCACGAGGCGGGCGTCGCACGGAAGGGGCTGGTCGAACTGGACCACGACCGTGACCGTGCCGGAGTAGTGGGCGGGCAGGAGGATCGAGCGCGTGTAGCCCTCGTCGGTACCGGGCGGGTAGATCTGCGCCGTCAGGCTGAAGGGGGCCTGCTGGTCGGTGCTGGAGAAGGTCGCGGTCCCGGCGGGCAGGTCGGTGCCGGAGACCCCGAAGACGAACCGCGTGGGCGTGTCGTTCAGGTTGCTGACGGCCAGGTCGGCGAGGACGTAGCTCGTCCGTCGGCACGGGATGACGTCGATGTTGCGCCAGCAGACGTTGGGGTTGTTCCTGACCCAGTTCCAGTAGGCGGCGAGCGAGCCGAACGTGGGCAGGCTCGCGGGCATGGGGTGGGCGGGGGTGTCCACGGTGGCGATCATGCAGTAGTGACCGGGCGGCGGCTGGCTCGGCCAGAGGAAGGCGGACCGGCTGACGCAGATCTGTCCGGGAGGGATCTCCCTGACACCGCCGCGGACGGTGAGCGGTACGGGGGTGCCGCCGCCTTCGGCGTTGATCGGGGTCCAGGCCCGCGGGTCGAGGACCAGTCCTCCGGGGGAGTAGTAGAGCCTGACGTTGCCGGAGGAGGGGCACCCGGTCCGCAGGTTCTTCCCCCGGACGTAGATGCGGTTGAGCTGCCCGTACACGATGGGGTGGCTCAGTCCGAGGTCGGGTCCGTTGTAGCTGGACTCCAGCAGGTCGAAGTCGAGGACGTCGCTGCCGAAGGGGATGATGTCCGGGGACTCCCAGACAGGGTCGGAGGTGGGGGTCTGTCCCACGTCCTGGAAGTTGTCCCGGACCACGATGTCGTTCCAACCGGCGGCGGCATTCATGGTTCCTCCCGAGGGAAATGGTGCGTGCGAAACGACGGAAAGGCACAGGTGCGCGCCGTGCGGCCTTCGGAGACCGCGGTTCTCCGGGTTCTCCGCAGGGGCGCCAAGGCGCCGTGTGCGTGTTCTCCGGTGACCGGTCGGGCGCGGATGGCCGGGCCGGGAATGGTGCGCTGGGTCCCGGGTCGGCGGGCGGACGGCCCGGTGGTCGTCCGGGCGTTGTGATCCCCCGGAGACGGCGTCCTTCGGAGCGCCGGTAGCGTCGGCCGTCCTCATCGGCGGCCGCATCGGGTCGCCGGGCGTGTCGGTGAGTCGGTCCTGTCGTATCGGGGCGGTGAATACCGCCTGTCCCTGTGTCGCGGTGACGGTGCGAGAGAGGAATTCTCCAGGCGTCGGGCTGCGGGTTCGCGGAAGCGTCCCGATGCAGGAAATGTATCGGGAGCGAACCATGGCGCCCAATAGGCCGACCGAGTGAATGCGCGGCACCTGCCGCTGCCGTGGCGCGGACGCGGAGGCCGCGAAGGCAACGGCCGGGCTTGGCGAACTCACCGCAGCAGAGCGGGATTTCGACCATTGAAACGTGCACGGAGGGCTTGTTGATTTGCCTTGCGCTTCCGCGCGGGCGCCCTGGTTGCACGTGCTCTGCAGGGGGCGGGCATTCGTGATGGTCCGCCGGGCGCGCGCGCTGGAGGGCACCGCGGATCGGACCAGGCCTTTCGGTGAACGGCGACCCCGCCGACGCCCGGGCCCGTCTCCGAGAAGCGCGGATCGGCCCCCTCTTCCGGTCCGGTTCGGCCGTGTTCGTGGGCTTCCACTGGGCAGGCGTTCCAGCAGCTCCCACACCCGACTCCACCGTTGGCGGTCCGGGCGTCCCGACCGTCGCCGGCATCGCCACGGGCACCACCACGGCGGCGACGGACCCGTGACAGCTCTGAATATCCATGGCTGAGGAGAGCCTGCACCACCTACGCTCCACCCATGCGCACCGTGGAACCACAGAGGTCCACCAAGTGGCCACCCTGCTGCTCGAGCACGGAGGCGTCGCGGCTGACGACTGCTCCGACCGCCTCTGGACTCCGCGGGAAAGCGAGTCCGGGGCCGAGTTCGACGGCCTGTGCTCCTTCGGCTTTCGCACCGACCACGAGCTCCACCACAAGCGCTGACAGCCCCCACCCGACCAGCACTCGAGAACAAGATCAGAGAAGACACTCAGAACATGACCGACCAGGAGAACCACTTCGACTGCCGACGCCAAGCCGAACGTGGCGTGCTCGAAGTCGTCCCGTGCATCGACCGAATACCACTCACCGACTTGATCGACCGGTTCGAGGCGGATGCCGGAATGCAGCCGGCCGGAGACGCCTACGGCGGACTCATCCCGCAGTTCTATCGGTTCGGCCCGATGGAAGACCACTTCCACGGACGATCCACCGGAGCCATGGGACCCAAGACACCCGTGCTCGGCTGTGAATGCGGCGAGTGGGGATGCTGGCCGCTGATGGCCGGTATCACCGTGACATCCGACCACGTGACCTGGGACTCCTTCGAACAGCCTCACCGCAGGACACGCGACTACTCGGGATTCGGACCGTTCCGCTTCGACCGCCATCAATACGATGACGCCGTGAAGGCTCTGAGCGCAGCAGTCAGCTCCAACGAGACGTGAGGACAACCCACCGACTCAGCACGGGAAGGGAGCAGTCGTGTCTGACCACGTGATCGGACTACGCCCCGAGGAAGCCGCACGCTTGGCCCCGCTCGTCGGGGAGTCCCGGCGAGTCCTCGAGCGCGACGGAATGGAGGCTGTCCAGACCCTCCTGGCCGAACGCGGTACGGGCATGATCCAGGCGATCGCCATCACCCGGGCCCTCCTGGGGAACGCGGAGACACCGCTCCGGGTCGCCGTCGACGTCGTGACCACGAGCAAGGCTCGGCAGTAGGTTCAGAGAAGGGTGGGGACGAGGTGGTTGTGGCGGAACCGGCCGAGCTGGCCCTCGGCGCCACCCTTCTCGTGGGCGCCCTCGATGGCGGGCCGGCAGGAGACGCTCTCGCTCCCGGTCTTCCGCGAGTTCAGAGATTCAAGCCGCACGCCCCACTGCTGCGTCCGCGCGCTGTACCGTCCGCCGAGGCGCTGCGGCAGGATGATCCGGTCGTATCCCGCCGTCCACAGGAGGACCCCATGGGGGAGCACGCGAAGCCGCCGCCGGAGCCGAGCCAGGGGACTCCCCCGCCGGACAACGCCGACGGCAAGGTCACCACGCCGCCGCCGAGCGACGGCAAGCACAAGAAGAAGTGACGGTGGTCGACCCGGCCGGGCACGGGGCGCGCCTGGCCGAGGAGATGGAGCGGCGCGGGGCGTGGCCGGAGGGTTCGCCGTGGCTGCGGGAGGCCTTCGCCGCGTTGCCGCGCGAGCGGTTCGCGCCGGGCCGGTTGTGGCGGTGGGACGGCCGGGCGGACGGATCGTCTACCCCTGGGACCGGCTGGGGTACGTCGCCCTCACCGTCTCCGACGACGCCGTCGCGCATGGCTGGGTCCACGGCTTGGCACAGTTCATGGGCGACCGGACCGGCCCGGCGCAGGCGGCCGGCGGGCACCCTGCCTACGCCGCGGTGCGCGGCGACGCCGAACCCGAGGCCCGCCGGGTGCTCGACCGCGAACCGGCCGCTCTGGAGGACTGGCACCTACGGTTCGCACTGCGCGTCGCCGTCCCGGACGCCGTGCTCTCCACTGAGCGGAGCGAGGACGGGCCGGTCGTCCTGGCCCACGACGGGGACAGCTCGTGGGCGGAGGTGCGCCCCGGTGCGGACGGCCGGCCGGTGCTGTGGCAGGGCGGACCACGCCGGATCGGCGATGAGCTGATACTCGCCTGGGCCCAGTGGGAGAGCCTCGGGCGCCCGGACCCGTACGACTACGGCGTCACCGTCACCCACGACGCTCCGTGGGCCTGGCAGGGCAGCCCGGACGGTGGCCCGCGGTGGCCGATCGGCGGCCCGCTGCCCGCCGGACGTGGAGGAGGGCAGGTGGAGGGCCGGCCTCGAGCCGGCCACGGGAGGACCGAGTAGGTTTCCCGAAGGCTTCCGACAGCATCGGCATCGGCGTCTCGCACGCTGTCACCCTCATGCGGGTTACCTCGGGCGGCGGCACGGCCTTCGCATGATCCTGAACTCTGCGACGAGGCACAGGGATCGGTGCGAAGGCCCTGGTCATGAGTGTGCCGCCGCAGGCCGGCCGGAGCGATCCGCGCGCGGAACCGTCACGCTTCCGGGTGTCCGATGCGTCAGAACGCACACGGGGCGGTCGGGCCCGCGTGGCCTCACATTCGGGATCTCAGCACGTCGACCTCGCAGCCCGGCGCGAAGGGGTCGAAACCGTGCTCGGTCAGCCAGCGGACCGCCAGCAGGCTGCGCAGCGACCACCACGCGTGGATCACGTCGAGGTCGACCTCGGTGCCGTAGCCGGCGAGGACGTCGTCGAGGTGCTCCTCGTGTCCGAGTGTGAAGGTGGCGAGGTCGTACAGGGCATCACCCTGGCCCGCCTCGGACCAGTCGATGATGCCGGTGACCACGCCGCCGTCGACGAAGACGTGCGCGATCTGCAGGTCGCCGTGCGTGAACGCCGGAGTGCACGGCCGGAGCGCGGCTTCGGCGACCTGGCGGTTGCGGGTGACGAGGTCGGCGGGCAGGACGCCGTTCGTCACGAGCGTCTCGCACTCGTCGTCGAGTTCCGCCGCCAGCGCGGCGGTGCTCCGGCCGGCCCGGCCGGGCCAGGGCGGCAGTGGCGCGTCGTGCAGCTTCCGGATGGCGGCGCCCGCCGCGGCCCACGCCGCCGGTGACCCGGTCGACGGCCCGCCGAGGCGTCCGAGTGTCGCCCCCCGGAGCGCGGCGATCGCGAGCACGGGCGGCTTGCGCCAGAGGATCTCCGGGGTCGGGACCGGTGCGAGGGACATCGCCTCGATCTCGACGTCGATGCGCGCCTGATCGGCGTCCACCTTCAGGAACACGTCGCCGACGCGCAGGGTCGCGCGCTCGGAATGGGCGACGACGACTTCGACCTCATCCATGGCCGACCAGTATCCCGGGGATGACCGCCGATGTCGCCGGGTTTGAAGGGCCATCCGCGAGCACCTGCGCCGACGCGGCATCCGGACGGTGGTCCCGCCCCTCACCCTCCCGTCGGCACTGTCACCTCCTGCCGGCGTGGATCCCGGTCGATGGCCTTTCCTACGTCGATCGGGGGAGGCTCGATGGACGCCAACTGCGGTGCCATTGCACTCCACTGAGGAGGGTTTGGTTCCGCTTCCCGGTCGGTAGATTCCGGCGGGGTCCCGCCGGGGCCCGAACCCGCGGACCCCTGTGTGCCGCGGGCGGAGGGGAATCGAGCATGTGGCATTCGAGGAAGACCGGGGCCGGGCGCTTATCCGGCCGCTCGGTGGTGGCCGTGGCGATCGCGCTGGGGCTGGGCGCGGGATCCATGGGAGTGGCCGGGGCGGCTCCGTCGCCCGCGCGGGCGAGCGCCGCGGCCCAGGCCGTGCAGGCGCCCCTGATCGACTCCGTGCAGCCGTTCGCCACCGGCACCGTGCACGTGACCGTCACCCCCGGCGACACCGCCCAGGAAGCGCTGGCCCGCGTCGACGTGTACGTCTACCCGTTGGACGCGGACGGCAACGTGTCCGGCCCGGCGGTCGCCATCGGCACGGTGAACCACCCCGACCCGGCCAACCCGCCGGAGGTCGAGATCGGTGGTCTGACGAACGACGTCAACTACGCGTTCCGGGCCAACGAGACCACCACCGGCGGCACGGTCTCCGGCCTGTCGCCCGCCTTCATCGGCGGCCCGCAGACTCCCAAGGCACCGCTCGCCCCCACCATGGCCACCGTCCTGGGCCGGGACGGCGGACTCCTCGCCTCCTGGAACCCCGCCCACCCCAACGGCTCCCCGGTGACCGGGTACACCGTCACCGCCAGGCCGTGGGACCCGGGCGCCGTCGTGACCGTCGACGTGCCGGGCGACGTGCTGAGCACCGCCGTCACCGGGCTGGTCAACGGCAAGCCCTACACGGTCTCGGTCACCGCGACCAACGCCGCCGGGACCGGGCCTGTCGGCCGCTCCGACAGCCAGACCACCGGCGCCGACGCCAACGGCACCGTCAGTCCCAAGCCCGCCTACACCGCCGGCGCCCCGCAGGACGTGTCCGCAGCGCCGCCGGCCGTCGGCGCGGACGGCAGCCAGCCCGATCCGTCAACGCTGAAGGTGACCTGGGACGCGCCGCTGGACGACGGCGGCAACACCCTCACGAGCTACACCGTCGACGCCACCGCACCCGGCCACCCGCCCGTCACGGTGACCGTGCCGGCCGCCACGAAGCAGGCGACGCTGACCTCGCTCGCCCCGACCGTCGAGTACGCGATCACGGTCACCGGCATCCAGCAGGACGGCGCGCACGGCGCCACCAGCGCCGTGGTCAAGGCCGCACCCGCCCCGACCCTGGCGGCCGGCACGGTGCTGCTCTCCGCCGCCTCGGAAGCGGCCGTCACCAAGGTCACCGCCAACAGCGTGGTGTTCACCGACCCGCCCGCGCAGGTGTCCGGCCTGAAGGTGAAGAACGTCATCGTGGTCGGCGAGAGCAGCAACCCGCTGCTCCACGGCGGCCTGCTGCGCACGGTGGAGAAGATCAGCACCGTCGGCGGCACGGTGACCCTCACCACCAGCCAGGCGGCGCTGGAACAGGCCTTCCTGGCTCTGGACTTCACCGCCACCGGCAGCAAGATCGCCTCCGGTCCCGAGGGCGTGCGGATCAAGATGCTCAACCCCGACATCCAGGCGTCGGTGGCCGCCCAGTCCTCCAGCCAGATCGCGAACAAGACCTTCACCCTCGACCTGGCCGAGAAGCTCACCAACGATCCCAAGATGAAGGAGCGGCTGGGCAACAACACGACGGTCACGGCGAAGCTCACCGCGGCCCTGAGCCTGAACATCGACTGGTCGGCCACCGCCGGTCTGGAGCGAGACCCCAACTACTACGCCGTGGACCCCCGCGGTTACAACCTGGCCTACGACTTCACCGCGACGGCCACCGCGAAGGCGTCGATCGAAGGCGAAATGGGCATCGCGTACAAGCACGAGACGAAGCGCGATCCGCTGCTGAACCTCAAACCGGCGAGTTGCCTGACGGTGTACGCGATCGTGCTGTGCCCCTCGCTGACGGTCTACACCGAGACCTCGATCGACGGATCGATCAAGTTCTCGTTCTCCGCCTCCTACGAGCGGACCATGGGCGGCAAGATCACCCGTGACAAGACCGGGAAGGTCGACACGACGAGCCTGACCAAGGACCCCGTCACCAAGTTCGACTACTCGCTGGACGCGGCGGCCAAGGTCACCTTCACCTTCCCCGTGGCCCTTGAAATCCTCGTCTACAACCTCGTGGGCCCGAGGCTGGAGATCACGCCCTCCATCGAGGTGACCGCGGACACCTCCGCCGATCCATGGCTCACGGTGAAAGCACCACTGAAGGTCGCACTGTACTTCGTCATCGACTTCAAGGTCGCCAGCATCTCCACCGGCGGCGAGGTGTACAACACCACCTTCGACGTGTACAAGGCCGCCGGCCCCTTCCCCGGACCGTCCCTGTCCAGCGCCGCATCCCTCGCCCCGGGCGCGCGGAGCGCACCGTCGTCCGAGCGCCTGACCGCGGCCGCCCAACAGCACCAGTACACCGTGACCTGGCCCGCGGGATGCGACCCCGGCCAGGGGGTCACCTGGTCCATGGCACCCGGCTCGCTGGGCACCGTCGACCAGAGCGGCCTCTACACCCCGCCGAACCCGCGCCCCAGCCACTACGTCGACCTGGTCACCGCCACCACCGCCGGCACGCCCACCTGCCCGCCGGCCACCGTCCAGGCGGCCGTCCACCACGGGTCGACCGTCCCGGGAGCCCCCAAGCACCCCGCGATCAGCCCGGACGGCTCGACCGTCAGCTGGACCGCGCCCGCCGACGGCGGCAGCGCCATCCAGCAGTACGTGGTGACGGTGGCGCACGATCCCGGCGACCCGGCCGGCGCCGAAACGGTCCTGGGGACCGTGCCCGGCACCGAGACGTCAATGACGATCCCCGCCGACCGCGTCGCGCAGATCGAGGCGGACCACGCCGAGGTGCAGGTCACCGCGGTGAACGAGCGCGGGCAGGGCCCCACCTCCGCCCTGTCGCCCCCAGCCCCTTCCACCAACCTCCTGCCGTTCGTGGCCTGGACGAAGGGGGCCACGAGCGGCGGCACCTTCTACGTGACGCCCCACATGGTGAACGTGGGCACGAGCGACGCCACGAACGTCCGGTACCAGCTCAGCTACCCCGAGGGCTTCACCAACGCCACCAAGGCGTCCGCGTGCACCGTCGACCCGGCGCAGCGGCTCCTCACCTGCGACATGGTGGACATCGCCGCCGGTCACCAGACGACGACCCCGCTGATCTCGTTCAACGTCGGCCAGTTGACCCCGGGTACCAGCTACCCGCTGACCATGACCCGCCTGTCGGCCAGCCCCTACCCGGTCGATCCCGACAACGGCACCATGACCCTGCTCTGCACCGCCGACACCTCCGGCAAGGTCACCTGCGCCTGACGGTTTCGAGCGGCACGGCACCGGGCCGCAGCAGGGCCGGTCGGACCGGAGCTCTTGCCTCGGTCCGACCGGCCCGTCGTCGCCGTTCACCGGTTCACCGGTCCGCCCGAGGCGACCGTCAGGCGACGGAGGAACTGAAGCCTCATCACGGTGAGCACCGTTGCACTACTCGTGCACGACACCGACCTCTGACGAGGTCAAGCCCACCACTTTCGTCAGGAGCCCTCTTCGCGGTCCTGCTCATCGAGCGGGCCGTCTCCGCCCGGGATGCCCACCACCAGGGGCATGGATCCCTCGACGAGGTAAGGATGCCCGGGAAAGTGGTCGACGTGGCGGTGGCCGCCGCCCTCCTCCGTAGCCATGGCCGTGGTCATGGCGTCGAGGTTGTCCGCGAAGAGAGCCCTGGCGACGGGATCGCCGCTGATCACCAGGACCTGACGCCGGGAGTCGAGGTGGATCGACACCCCAGGCCCGGGAGCCTCCCTGACTTCGACCCCCGCCAGGATCTCGCTGTCCCGCTCGGTCGCGGACGACATGGAGCCGATGAATCCCGCGCCCTCGGCCACCGCGGCCACCAGGCGGGCCAGTTCCGTCGCCGAACCGGTGAGTTCCACCTCGCCGAAGACGGGGTCGGACACGAGCATCATGGGCGTCACTCCTGCAGGATCGGGATGGGGCCGCGAAGACCACCCACCCTACGCATCGGCGAGCGAGTGAGTTAGTGCTTGTTGTTACATCCTCCACCGGGCGGGTGGGGGTGCACCCCGCCCGGTGGAGCCCGGCCGCTACCGCGTCAGCAGCTCCTCCAGGACGTCCGCCCCCTTGGACGCGCCGCCCGCCCCGCGCACGATCCGGCTCAGGGCCGCCGCCCGGGGGCGGCAGGACCGGACGTCCTGGACGGCGTCGCGCAGGCCCTGCACGGTCGGCTCGGCGAGCGTCCTGCCGACCTGCAGCTCCTCCGCCCGCCGGGCGACCGCCCGCTGTTCCGGGATCTGCGGCACCGCCACGAAGGGCACCCCGTGGTAGAGGGACTCCATCGCCGAGTTCATTCCGGCGTGACTCAGGAACACCTCGGTGTGTCGGAGCACCGCCACCTGCGGCACCTGCGCGTGCACTTCGACGTTCGCCGGGATCGGGCCCAGCTTCTCCTGGTCCAGCCCGCCCACCGCCATGACGACCTGCCAGTCGCTGTCCCCGAACGCCTCGATGCAGGTCCGGTAGAAATCGGGCCGGTCGTTGAAGACGGTTCCCAGCGATATCAGCAGCACCGGGGCCTGCGACCGGGGGCTCCACTCCCCCGCGGTCTGCCGGCTGCTCAGTGACGGCCCGACGAAGTGGAAGCGCTCGTCGAAGGTGTCCCCCGACATCTGGAACTCGCGGGGGATGAACACCAGGCTCGTCGGGGCCACGTAGCCGAACATCAGGTTCGGGTCCTCGAGGAAGGAGTGGCCCTGCGCGAACTTCCCCATGTCCTGGATCGCGGCCACCAGCCGGGGGTTGGTGTGGTCGAAGTCGGCCGGTAGGTACACCTGCGCCGCCGAGAAGGACTCGTTCTCCGCGAAGGTCGGCACCAGGGAGATCTCCCGCACGTCGAGCAGGTCCGCGAGCATCCTCCCGGTGAAGGTCACCGAGTCGTAGCACACCGCGTCCGGCCGGTCGGCCGAGAAGTGCTCGGCCAGGACGGGGAAGGCGGCACGCGCGTCGTCGAGGTAGTACTCCATCGTCACGGCGAGCTGTTCCGCCGTGAACTCGCCCCGCGCCGCCATGTCGGGCGGCAGCTGCGAGGGCAGGGTCACCGGCGACGCCCCGGCGGCGACGGCGGCGTCCATGGTGGCCGGTCCCGTGGCGTAGCTGACCCGGTGACCGCGCCGGACCAGCTCTTCGACCAGCGGCAGGGTCGGGTTCACATGCCCGGACGCGGGCGCGCTCACGAAGGCGAAATGGGCCATCAGCTCTCCTCCAGGATGACCGGCAGGGTCTTGTGTCCGTTGGTGAAGAAGGAACCCAGCGGCTCGAGTTCGGACGACGGGACGGCCAGCCGCAGCCGGGGGAACCGGGAGAACAGCGCGGACAGCGCCGTCGTCGCCTCCAGCTTCGCCAGGGGGCTGCCGAGGCAGAAGTGCACGCCGTGCCCGAAGGTGAGGTGGTCGGCCCGCGACGGCCGGGTGACGGAGAAGTCCTCCGCGTCGGCCCCGTGCTGCGCCGGGTCGCGGCCGGCCGCGCCGTAGGACAGCAGGATCGCCTCGCCCTTGCGGATCTGCACGCCGTCCGCGGAGATGTCCTCCACGGCGTACCGCAGCGGCAGGTTCGGCACCGGCGCCTGCCAGCGCAGGGTCTCGTCCACCACGTCCTCCCACGTGCTGGTCCCGGACCGGACCAGGGCGAGCTGGGACGGGTGCGTGGCCAGCGCGTGGATGGCGTGGTCGAGCAGGTTGACCGTCGTCTCGAAGCCGGCGGAGATGCTCAGCAGCAGGGTGTCCAGCAGTTCCCGCTCGGACAGCCGTGTGCCGTCCGCCTCCTGCGCGGCGATCAGGTCGCTGGTCATGTCGTCGCCGGGGTCGCGCCGTTTGGCGGCCACGAGTTCCTTGAGGAGCATGTACAGCTCGCCGGAGGCGGCCTGCACGCCCGCCGGGTCCGCGTCGAGGCTGAACACCGCGTCCACCAGCCGTCGCAGGTCCGCGCCCGTCTGCGCGCTCACCCCGAACAATCCGGTGATGACCTGGATCGGCAGCGGGAACGCGAACCGTGCGCGCAGGTCGACCGTCTGCCCCGGCGGCACCGCGGCCAGGTCGGCGATCAGGCCGGCCGTGATCTCCTCGACGCGGGGCCGCATCGCTTCGATGCGGCGCGGGGTGAACGCCTTGGCCACCAGGCTGCGCAGCCTGGTGTGGTCGGACCCGTAGGCGGTGAACATGTTCTGCATCGCGACCCACATGATCAGCGGCCAGTCCGGCGGGATGTCGCCGTCGCGCCACATGGGCCAGTGCTTGTTCGCGTCCTTGGAGACCTTCGGGTCGAGCAGGAGCTTCTTCGTCAGGTCGTGCCCGGTGACGGCCCAGGCCGACACGCCACCGGGCAGTTCGACGGGCGTGGCCGGGCCGCGCCCGCGCAGGGCGGCGGCCTCGCCGAAGATGTCGCCGCCGGAGGGGTCGATGACGTACGCGTCGGCGGGCGGCGGGGCCTGCGCGCGCAGCGGCTCGGTGTTGATGGTGGCCGTACGGGGCTTGGGCGGCTCGGTGACCTCCAGCAGGGTCGCGGTGAACCGCGAGCCCATGCCGAGGCCGATCGACATGATGGTGTCGCCGGGCTTGAGGGTCTCGTCGTGCAGCAGGTGGTCCATGCCGAGCAGTTGGTCGCAGGGCCCGACGTGGCCGAGTTCGCGCAGCATGGGCCAGGTGGTGCGGCTCAGGTCGATGCCGAGCGGCTCCAGTACGACGACCTCCAGTTGGGCCAGGCCCAGACCGGTGACGACGAACCTGGTGATGTCGGCGATGTCGACGCCGCCTTCCTTGGCGGCCTGCTCGACCGCGGTGACCAGTGCCCCGCTCATCAGCGTCAGGTACGGGGCCAGGCCGGTGACCTCGATCGGCGTACGGTTGCGGTGGCCCTCGGGGTCCGGGATCGTCGGGGTGGCGAGGACCTCCATCTGGGTCGCGGAGCTGTTGGCGGTCGCGACCAGCCGCGCCCGGCCGCCCTCGCGGTTGAGCACGGCCGCGGCCGCACCGTCGGCCAGGAAGATCCCGACGGTGGGCTGCCAGCGTTCCCACCGCGGCGGCAGGAACCGGGCGGTGGCCGTGACCAGGGTCGCGGTCGCGGCCGGGTCGGCCACCAGGTGCGCGGCGGCGGACTGCAGCGCGGCCGAGCCGCCGTTGCTGGTCGCCTCGACCTCGTAGACGAGGGCGTGGCCGAGGCCGAGGACGCGCTGCAGGTGGCAGGAGGACGCCATGTGGTCCTGGTGGTCCATCTGGGCGTAGGCGGCCATGGAGATGTCGGCGCCGCTGAGGCCGGACTCCCGCAGGGCTCCGATCGCCGCGTGCACGGCCATCGCGTGCTCGGTGACGTCGTCGGAGCGGGTGAACGACACGAAGTCCGACAGCGCGAGCAGCCGCCGCATGGTCTCGGTGTCCGGCACGGCCTGCGTCGCGGGCGTGCGGGGCGGCAGGTACCGCCCCGTTCCGCCGATGTAGACGTTGTCCCAGATCATGAATAGTCCTTTCCCCTGAGTGCGGACAGCCCCGCCCCGTATCCGTCGAAGTCGAGGAGCCATGTACTGATGGCCAGCGCCGTGGCCGCGGAGTGTTCCTCCAGTGCGGTGAAGTGGTCGCCCTGGACGGTGAGCACCTCCTGGACGGTGGTGGACAGCCGGGGCCACGAGCGCTCCCCGGTGCCCACCAGCAGCACCGGCACCGTGACGGGCTCCGGGGCGCCGGCCAGATCGAGGTAGCGGCCCATGGCCACCAGCCGGTCGTCGTCGACCGGCTGGACCTGGTGGCCGGCGTCGAGCATGCCGGTGAGCACACCCGGCAGGTCGTCGGGGTAGCCGTCGATGAGCACCACGGCGCTGGGCCGGGCCCCCCGCCGTTCCAGTTCCCTGGCGGTCGCCAGCGCCAGCCACGCGCCCACCGAACGGCCGACCAGCACCGGCGCGGCGACGGCCGACGCGGCGTCGGCGAGTGCCTGGACCAGGACGTCGGCGTCCGCGGGCAGCGGGTCGCCGGCGAAGCCCGGCAGGGTGATCGCCGTGACGTCGCGGGCGGCCTCCAGCGCCGCGGCGAACCGCCCGTACTCCTCGATGCCGCTGGACGCCAGCGCGGACGGCAGGCAGACCAGCGACGGCTGGAGGAAGCCGGTCGCGAGGGCGACCACCCCGGCCTTGGGCGCGTCGGTGCCCGGGCTCAGCCGGGACACCGTGGCCAGCAGGTCGAGGCCGTCCTGCGCGCGGCCGACGTCGACGGCCTTGCGCAGCAGGCTCTCCATCGGCCCGGCGACCCGGTTCTCCGGCGAGCACAGCTGCCCGTAGAGGTGGTTGACGAGCTGTTCGGGCGTCGGGAAGTCGAAGACGAGGGTCGCCGGGAGCTGGAGCCCGGTGGCCGCGTTGAGCTGGTTGCGCAGCTCGATGGCGGTCAGCGAGTCGACGCCGTGGTCGCGGAACAACTGACGCGGGTCGTCGATCCCACCGGGGGCCATCCCGAGGATGCTCGCGCTGTGCCTGACGACCAGGTCGAGCAGCAGGGCGCGCTGCTCGGGCTCGGGCAGGGCTTCGAGCCTGGCCCGCAGGTCGCCGGGGCCGCCCACCGGAGCCGGCGCGCGCCGCGGCCGGGCGAGTCCGCGCAGCAGCGCGGGCGGGGTGCCGATCGCCGCGAGGTCGAGGCGGACCGGCACCAGCGCCGGGCGTTCGCCGGCCAGGGCGGTGTCGAACAGGTCGAGGGCCTGCTCGGTGGCCAGCGGCAGCATCCCGGTCCTCGCCAGCCGGCGGAGGTCGGCCTCGGTCAGGTTCCCGGTGATGCCGCTGGACTCGGCCCACTGGCCCCAGGCCAGGGAGGTGGCCGGCAGACCGCGCGCGTGCCGGTGCTCGGCGAGCGCGTCGAGGAACGCGTTCGCGGCGGCGTAGTTGGCCTGCCCGGGGGCGCCGAACACCCCGGACGCCGAGGAGAACAGCACGAACGCCCGCAGGTCCAGGTGCTCGGTGGCCTCGTGCAGGTGCCACGCGGCATCGGCCTTCGCACGCAGCACCGTGTCGATCTGCTCCGGTGTCATCGATCCCACCACGGCGTCGTCGACGACCCCGGCGGCGTGCACGACGACCCGCAGGTCGGGGATCGAGGCGACGAGATCCCTCAGTGCCCCGCGGTCACCGGCGTCGCAGGCGACCACGGTGAGGGCGGCGCCCAGCTCCTCCCGGAGCCCGGGCGGCTCGACTCCGCGGCGGCCGGCGAGCACCACGTGCCGGGCGCCGTGACGCGCGACCAGGTGCCGGGCGACCAGGACGCCGAGGGTGCCGGTGCCGCCGGTGATCAGCACGGTGCCGTCCAGGGGCGCGCCGTCCAGGGGCCCGGTCGGGGCGGCCGGGGCGGCCCTCACCAGCCTCGGCACGAGGGCGGTTCCGTCGCGCAACTGGATCTCGGGCTCGCCGTCGCTCACGGCGGCGCGCACCGCGGCGGGGATCGCCCGTCGTGAGGCGTCCGTGCCGTCGTGCCGGACGGTCAGGATCCGCCCCGGGTTCTCGCTGTGCGCGCTGCGCAGGAAGCCGCGGGCGGCGGCCGAGGCCAGGTCGTCGCCGGTGAGGACCACGAGCCGGGCCGGCGTGTCGGTGGCCAGGAACTCCCCGACCCTGCCGAGCAGTTCCCGGGTCACCGTGTGGGCGGCCGCGACCGGTTCGCCCTCGCCGGCGACCTCGTGGAGGACCGTCTCGGTGTCCGGGCCGTCCGGTGCCGCCATCGGGGTCCAGTCGACGGCGAACAGCGCGTTCGGCCGGCGCCCGGCCCCGGGACCCGCCGCTTCGACGGGCCGCAGGACGATCTCGTCGATGCTCACGACCGGCGTCCCGGCGGTGTCGGTGATCCGCACCGCGTAGGTGTCCGGCCCGGTCGGGTGCAGCACCACGCGGACCGTGGCGGCCGCCCCGGTGACCGACACACCGGAGAACGAGAAGGGCATCCGCGCCGGGCTGCCGCCGGCGCCGCCGTCCTCGGCCGCGAGGCCGGCGAGCAGGGTCAGCGGCTGGATGGCGGCGTCCAGGAGCGCGGGGTGGACGCGGTAGCCCGTGAGCTGCGCCGGGTCCTCCGGGAAGCTCACCTCGGCGTGCAGGTCCTCGCCGTGCCGCCGGATGCCGGTGAGCCCCTGGAAGGTCGGCCCGTACTCGTAGCCGGCGTCGGCGAGCCGGTCGTAGAGCGAGCCGATGTCGATCGGCGCGGCCTCGCTGTCGTCCGCCCCGGGCCCGTCCGTCCGGTCGGCCGGTGTCCCCCGGTCCGCCGACGGACTGAGCGCGCCGGTCGCGTGGCGGGTCCACTCGTCGGGCTCGGCGGAGGTGCGGGAGTGGACGGTGACGGGCCGGCGTCCGGTGTCGTCGGGCGCGCCGACGGTGACCTGCACGTGCACACCGTCGCGCTCGGACAGCACGAGCGGCGCCTCCAGGACCAGCTCGGACAGTACGGGGCTGGCCGTGTGCTCGCCGGCGTGGACGGCCATGTCCACGAACGCCATCCCGGGCAGCAGCGTCGAACCGAGCACGGTGTGCTCGGCCAGCCACGGGTGGACGGACTCGGAGAGCTTCCCGGTCAGCACCACGCCCTGCCCGTCGGGGAGCTTCACCAGTGACCGCAGCAGCGGGTGGTCGGGCGTGTCGAGGCCCTCCGACGGGGTGGTGGGCTGGAGCCAGTAGTGCTGGTGCTGGAAGGCGTACGAAGGCACCCGCACGCCCGGCGTTCCCGCCGTCGTGGTCGCGGGTGGCGTCCAGCGCACCGCGCCGTCCGCCCACAACCGCCCCAGCCCCGCGAACAGCCGCTCCGGGGAGTCACCACCACGGCGCATCAACCCGTTGCCCACCAGCAGCGGATGCGGACCCACCTCCACGAACCCCGTCACACCCTGGCCCGCCAGCCACTCCATGGCGTCGGCGAACCGCACCGGCTCCCGCACCTGCCGCACCCAGTACCCCGGCTCCGCCAGGTCCACCGGATGCCCGGC
>NZ_JBEXWT010000120.1:0-22738 GCF_040629945.1 Kitasatospora sp. NPDC005856
GCTTCGTTCATCCAACTCGCCGGTGTCTTCCGGGGTTTGACGCCCTGTCCGACGTTTCAAACTCTAGCCGATCCCCGCTCCGAAAAGCGAATCCGACCGCAACCCGATAAAACGCGCACACCGAATAAGCACCAGGCCGAGCCGCGAAAAGCGGAACGACCGGTACGAACCGAGAAGTGGTGTTTCAGAGGATTGGCCGCCTCGGGACCGTCCGCGCAGACGCGTGTCCGGTGCTCCCTGCCAGGCAGCTCGAAGAACTGTACGCGCTTCCGCGACCGGATGCAAACGTCGTGCAAAGACCGCCGGCCGGACCTCCGGGGAAGGGGTCCGGCCGGCGGAGCCGTGCGACTCAGCTGTTGGTGGGGAAGCCCAGGTTGATGCCGCCGTGCGACGGGTCCAGCCAGCGCTGGGTGACGGCCTTGCCCCGGGTGAAGAACTGCACGCCGTCCTGGCCGTACGCGTGGGCGTCGCCGAACAGCGAGGCCTTCCAGCCGCCGAAGGAGTAGTAGGCGACCGGGACCGGGATCGGCACGTTGATGCCGACCATGCCGACCTCCACCTCGAACTGGAAGCGCCGGGCGGCGCCGCCGTCGTTGGTGAAGAGGGCGGTGCCGTTGCCGTACGGGTTGGCGTTGATCAGCGCCAGGCCCTCCTCGTACGACGCGACGCGCACCACCGACAGGACCGGGCCGAAGATCTCGTCGTTGTAGACGGACATGCCGGGCTTCACGTGGTCGAACAGCGTGGGGCCGAGCCAGAAGCCGTCGGCCGTCGGGGAGCCGTTGCGGTCCTCGGCGGTGACCGGGTGCTTTCGGCCGTCCACGGCGAGCTCGGCACCGTCGGCGACCCCGGACTCCACGTAGGAGGTGACCTTGTCGCGGTGCTGGCCGGTGACCAGCGGGCCCATCTCGGATTCGCCGTCGCAACCCGGACCGACCTTCAGGGTGGCGATCCGCTGCTTGATCTTCTCGACCAGCTCGTCGCCGATCGGGTCCACCGCGACCAGCACGGACACCGCCATGCAGCGCTCGCCGGCCGCACCGAAGCCGGCGTTGACGGCGGCGTCGGCGGCGAGGTCGAGGTCGGCGTCCGGCAGGACCAGCATGTGGTTCTTGGCGCCGCCCAGGGCCTGCACGCGCTTGCCGTAGCGGGTGCCGGTCTCGTAGACGTAGCGGGCGATCGGGGTGGAGCCGACGAAGCTGACGGACTTGACGTCCGGGTGCTCCAGCAGGCGGTCGACGGCCACCTTGTCGCCGTGCACGACGTTGAAGACGCCGTCCGGCAGGCCGGCCTCCTTCCACAGCTCGGCGAGGAAGTTGGCGGCGGACGGGTCCTTCTCGGAGGGCTTCAGCACGACGGTGTTGCCGGCCGCGATGGCGATCGGGAAGAACCACATCGGCACCATGGCCGGGAAGTTGAACGGCGAGATGATCGCGACCGGGCCGAGCGGCTGGCGGATCGAGTAGACGTCGACACCGGTCGAGGCCTGCTCGGTGAAGCCGCCCTTGACCAGCTGCGGGATGCCACAGGCGTACTCCACGACCTCCAGGCCGCGGGCGATCTCGCCCAGCGCGTCGGAGTGCACCTTGCCGTGCTCCGCCACGATGATCGAGGCCAGCTCGTCGCGGCGGGCGTTCAGCAGCTCGCGGAAGGCGAAGAGCACCGTCGTCCGCTTGGCGATCGAGGCGGTGCGCCACTCGGTGAAGGCCGCCGCGGCGGCGGCCACCGCCTGGTCGACCTCGGCGATGCTTGCGAAGTCGACCTGGCCGGAGACCTGGCCGGTGGCCGGGTCGAAGATCTCGCCGCGACGGGGGGCCGCACCGGCGGTGGCGACCGGCTTGCCGCCGATCCAGTGAATGATGTGCTTGCTCAAGGTCCGTCTGCCTCCGAAGTCCCGGGCGGCGTCCTGCCACCGGTCCGCTCTGGCGCTGCCCGCGGAGGGCCTGGCGCCGGGAAATCACGGGGCTACCGCGTTCGTCCTCCAGTCTGGCGGCCGCTTCGGCTCGGCTCAACGAACAGGCTGACGGGGATCGTGGATTCAGCCTTACAGGTCGTCCGGTCACACGGCCGAACGGGCGACTGCACCGGGCGGCTCCACCGGTCGGGGGCCTCAGGGCTCCCCGTCCTCCGGCTCCTCCAGGTACGGGTCGTGCAGTCCGTCCGCAGCCTCCCGGGTCTCCAGCAGGTCCAGCCGCAGGTCCTGCGCCCAGGCGAGCGCCCACCGCTTCCGGTCGTCCACCTCCCCCACCGGAACGCCCCGGGCACGGAACCGCCCGTCCGCCGCCTCGGCGAGCGTCTCCAGCCGGTCGGCCAGTGCCGTGGGCTGGAAGTCCGGGTCCAACTCCCCTGCCAGCGCGATCAGTTCGCCTTCGCTGTAGCAACGGGTGAGGGCGTGCGCGTCGATCAGGTCGCGCGGCATGCCCCGGTCCACGAGCAGCGCGGTGGTCAGCGCGGCCGCGTCCTCCAGGGCGACGACCGGCAGCACCACCGGCGGCTCGTCCGGCCCGGGCGCACCGAGATCGAGGCGGACGGGTCGGTGGCCCAGCGGCTCCTTGCGCAGCTCCACCGAGTGCGACCGCCCGCCGAGCGCCAGCCGGACGGTGAGCTGCTCCAGCCGCGGTGTGCCCGGCCGCTCGACGGCCTGGCCGCCCACCGCCCGGTACGCCTCGGCCAGCGCGACGGCCACTTCCGGCAGGTCGGCGCCGCCGGTGACCAGGGTCAGCCCGTCCTGCGGGCAGGCCGGGACGCCGTGGGCGCGCAGCGCGTGTCCGCTGGCCAGCGCGAGGCCGTACCGGTCGCAGACGGGTGCGGCCGCCGCGGCCAGGCGCAGCTGGGCGGGGCCCGGGCGGAGGGACGCGTCGACGGCGTGCGGGACGGTGGTCACGCCTCCAGTCTGACGCGACCGAGCGCCCGGCGCGCCACCACCACCGAGCGCCCCCATGCCCCCACGCACGCCGGGTGACCCCGGGCACCACGGGCAATCCTGGCACCCCGGGCAACCCGGGCGACGCCGGGCCGAGCCCCCGGAACGCTCACCAGCCGCTGAGCCTCGCCACCGCCTCGTGCAGGGCGAGTTCCAGCAGCATCGGGTCGTTGAGCCGCCCGGAGCCGTCGGGCGGGACCAGCCAGCGCACGCCCCGGCTGCTGCGCCCGGGGTGCGGGACGACGATCCAGGTGCCCTCGCCCGCGCTGCGCACGCCGGTGCCGGTCCAGCCGGCCGCCGTGCCGACGGGCACCAGGAAGCTGACCTGCTCGCCGCCGAAGTCGGTCAGGACCGGACCGCGGGTGCGCGGGTCCGTGATCTCCAGGGCCGGGCGCCCGAGCCGTCCGGGGACGGAGAGGACGTCCCAGCGTCGGCCGGCCGGCAGCAGCATCAGGCCCAGCCCGGTGCTCTCCCACTGCTCCCGGAAGGACTCCGGGTCCGGTGCCACCTGGGCGAGCCAGTGCAGTCCGGTGGTCTCCATGTCGTGTCCCCGCTTCTTGCCGTTCGAACTGTTCGGAGACGGCGGGAGCAACGGGACCCGCCGTCACCAGGGAGAGGCGGACGGCGGGTCCCGATTACACGACTTACACGACCGGGAGTGCCCGGATGGAGGCGATCGCGCTTCAGCTGTCGAAGCCGAGCCCCAGCCGGTCGAGGGTGCGCAGCCAGAGGTTGCGGTGGCCACCGGTGCGGTCCGCCCGTTCCAGCGACCGGGTGGTGAGTTCGATCCCGGCCCAGCGCACCGGCTCGGGCGGGAACGGCAGCGGCTTGCTGCGCACCATGTCCAGCGAGGTGCGCTCGGTGCGCTCGCCGGCGAGCAGGTCGAGCATCACCTCGGCGCCGAAGCGGGTCGCGCCGACGCCGAGCCCGGTGTAGCCGACCGCGTAGGCGACCTTGCCCCGGTACCCGGTGTCGAAGAACGCCGAGAACCGGCTGCAGGTGTCGATCGCGCCGCCCCAGGCGTTGGTGAAGCGCAGGCCCTCGAGCTGCGGGAAGCAGCGGAAGAAGTGGTTGGCCAGGGTGCGGAAGGTCTCCGGCCGCTGGTCGTACTCGTGCCGGACGTGGCCGCCGAAGTGGTAGACCGCGTCGTAGCCGCCCCACAGGATGCGGTTGTCGGCGGAGAGCCGGAAGTAGTGGAACTTGTTGGCGCTGTCGCCGAGGCCCTGCCGCCCGCGCCAGCCGATCGAGGCGAGCTGCTCCTCGGAGAGCGGCTCGGTCATCAGCGCGTAGTCGTACACCGGGACGATGTACGGGCGGACCCGCTTGAGCAGCGACGGGAACACGTTGGTGCCGAGGGCGACCTTGCGGGCGAAGACCCGTCCGTACGGGGTGCGGACGGCCATGCCGCTGCCGTGCTCCCGCAGGTCGGTGGCCCGGGTGTGCTCGAAGATCCGCACGCCCTGGCCCAGGCAGGCGTCCTTGAGGCCCCAGGCGAGCTTGGCGGGGTGGACCATCGCCACGCCCTCCTTGTCCCAGAGGCCGCCGAGGAAGGTCGGCGAGTTCACCTCGGCGCGCAGCTGGTCGGCGTCCAGGACGGTGATGTCGAAGCCGTACCGGGCGACCGCCTCGGCGATCTCGTGGAGCTCCTCGACCTGGTGGGGCTGGGTGGCGACGTCGATCTCGCCGGTGCGCTCCCACTCGGCGTCAATGCCGTAGCGCTTGAGGGTGGCCTCGATGCCGTCGAGGTTGGCGGCACCGAGGCGTTCCAGCTGGGCCAGTTCGGACGGCCAGCGGTCCAGGCCGTTGCCGAAGCCGTGGGTGAGGCTGGCCGCGCAGAATCCGCCGTTGCGCCCGGACGCGGCCCACCCGACCTCGTTGCCCTCGACCAGCACGACGTCCAGCGAGGGGTCGCGCTCCTTGGCGATGAGGGCGGTCCACAGGCCGGAGTATCCGCCGCCGACGACCAGCAGGTCGCAGGTGGTGTCGCCGACCAGGGCGGGCAGCGCCGCCGGCCGGCCGGGGTCCTCCAGCCAGAAGGGGGTGGGCCTGGCGTCACTGAGTGCGCGGGCGGAGTCCATGCATTATCAGCCACTTTCTACGGATAGATGACGGTATGACGTTCCACCGCTGTCGGCCGTACGTCAGGCGGTGGCCTTCCGACGGTTGCCCAGCCACTGGCCGACGACGGTCAGCACGACGGCGGCGAGGAACATCGCGGTGCCGATGACGTTCACCTGCACCGGGATGCCGCGCTGCGAAGAACCCCAGACGAACATCGGGAAGGTGACCGTGGTCGGCCCCGAGTTGAACTGGGTGATGATGAAGTCGTCGAAGGAGAGCGCGAAGCTGAGCAGCGCGCCCGCCGCGATGCCGGGCGCCGCCAGCGGCAGGGTGACCCTCAGGAAGGTCTGGGTGGGGGTCGCGTAGAGGTCCTGGGCGGCCTGTTCGAGCCTCGGGTCCATGCTCATCACGCGTGCCTTGACCGCCGTCACCACGAAGCTGAGGCAGAACATGATGTGCGCGATGAGGATGGTGGTGAAGCCGAACGGGATGCGCATGTTGAGGAAGAGCGTCCCGAGCGAGGCGGCCATGACCACCTCGGGCATGGCCATCGGCAGGAAGATCATCGCGGTGGTGGCCGAGCGGCCGCGGAAGCGGTAGCGGGCCAGCGCGAAGGCGACCATGGTGCCGAGCACGGTGGCGCCGATGGTGGCGAGTACCGCGATCTGCAGGCTGAGCGAGAGCGACTGGCACATGTCGGCCACACCGCAGGGGTCGGTCCAGGCGTCGGTGGAGAACTCGTTCCACTCGTAGTTGAACTTGCCCACCGGCTTGTTGAACGAGAAGGCGAGCACGACCAGGTTGGGCAGCACCAGGTAGGCGAGGGCCAGCAGGCCGGCCAGCACCACCAGGTGGGCGCGGATCCACTTGGAAATCCGGGACATCAGACCAGATCCTCCGTCCCGGCCTTGCGCATGTAGACCGTCACCATGCCCAGGATCAGGGCCATCAGGATGAAGCTCAGCGCGGCCGCCGTGGGGTAGTCGAGCACGTTCAGGAACTGCTTCTGGATGCCGTTGCCGACCATCTGCTCGCTCGGCGAGCCCAGCAGCTGGGCGTTGATGTAGTCGCCGGAGGCGGGGATGAAGGTCAGCAGGGTGCCCGCGACCACGCCCGGCAGCGAGATCGGGAAGGTGACCTTGCGGAAGGTGGTGAACGGCCGGGCGTAGAGGTCGCCGGCCGCCTCGTGCAGGCGCGGGTCGATCCGCTCCAGCGAGGTGTACAGCGGCAGGATCATGAACGGCAGGAAGTTGTAGGTCAGACCGCAGACCACCGCGAGCGGCGTGGCCAGCACCCGGTCGCCGTCGGTGAGGCCGAGCAGGTTGGTGACGTCCAGGACGTGCAGCGCGTTCAGCGCGCCGACCACCGGGCCGCCGTCGGACAGGATGGTCTTCCAGGCCAGCGTGCGGATCAGGAAGCTGGTGAAGAACGGCGCGATGACCAGGATCAGGATGACGTTGCGCCAGCGCTTGCTCGCCTTGAAGGCGATCGTGTACGCGAGCGGGTAGCCGACGGCCAGGCAGAGCACGGTGGCGACGGCCGCGTAGGAGAACGAGCGCACGAAGTGCCACTTGTACTCGACCAGGGCGTCCCAGTAGGTCGAGAAGTGCCAGGTGACCTTGAAGCCCTCTTCGAGCGAGCCGGTCTGCAGCGAGGTCGAGCCCTGGTAGAGCATCGGGACGGCGAAGAAGATCACCAGCCAGGCGATGCCGGGCAGCAGCAGCCAGTACGGGGTGAGCTTGCGCCTGGGCTTCGGCGCCGGTTGTTCCAGGGGTATGACCTGGGACGGCGCGGCCGGGGTGGTGGCGGTCATGCGGCCTCCTCCCCGGTGCCCGCGTCGATCGCCTGCGCGGCGTCCAGCGCGAAGGAGTGCGCCGGGTTCCAGTGCAGCTGGACGGCGGCGCCGGGGACGATCCGGGCGTCGCGCTCCATGTTCTGCTCGAAGACGGTGACCTCCTGGCCACCGTCGGTGCGCACCACGTACTGGGTGGAGACGCCGATGAAGCTGGAGTCGAGCACCGTGCCGACGAGCCGGTTGCGGCCGTCGGCGACCTGCTCGGAGGCGTGGGTGATGGTGATCTTCTCCGGGCGAACGCCCAGGTGGACGCGCTTGGCGTCGGTGGCGCAGCGCGCCTTCGGCACCGCGAGGCGGGCGCCGGCCGCGCTGAGCAGGAGGTCGCCGCCCTCGGCGCCGGTGACCTCGGCGGGCAGCAGGTTGGACTGGCCGAGGAAGTTGGCCACGAAGGTGGTGGCGGGGTTCTCGTACAGCTCCGCGGGGGCGCCCAGCTGCTCGACCCGGCCGCCGTTCATCACCGCGATGGTGTCGGCCATGGTCATGGCCTCCTCCTGGTCGTGGGTGACGTGCACGAAGGTGATGCCGACCTCGGTCTGGATCCGCTTGAGCTCCAGCTGCATCTGGCGGCGGAGCTTGAGGTCGAGCGCGCCGAGCGGCTCGTCCAGGAGCAGCACCTGCGGGTGGTTGATCAGCGCGCGGGCGACCGCGACGCGCTGCTGCTGGCCGCCGGAGAGCTGGTGCGGCTTGCGCCGGGCGTACTGGCCGAGTTCGACCAGCTCCAGCATCTCCTCGACCTGCTTCCTGACGTCCTTCCGGCCGCGCCGGCGCAGGCCGAAGGCGACGTTCTCGAAGATGTCCAGGTGCGGGAAGAGCGCGTAGCTCTGGAAGACGGTGTTCACCGGCCGCTTGTACGGGGGCAGGGCGGTGACGTCCTGGCCGCCGATCAGGACGGTTCCGCTGGTGGGCTCCTCCAGGCCGGCGATCATCCGCAGGGTGGTCGTCTTGCCGCAGCCGGAGGCGCCGAGCAGGGCGAAGAAGGAGCCCTGCGGGACGGTCAGGTCGAGCGGGTGGACGGCGGTGAAGGAGCCGTAGGTCTTGCCGATGCCGGTGAGCCGGACGTCGCCGCCGACGGCCGCGTCGCGCTGCTGGTCTGTCATGGGGTGGTGTCTTCCTGGGTTTCTCTGCCGGGAGGTGGGGTCAGGCGCCGATGAGCTTGGAGAACTTCTGCTCGAAGTCGCTCTCCTCGCTCTCGGAGAGCGTGCGGAACACGTGCGCCTTGACCGCCATCTCGGGGGTGGGTACGACCAGCGGGTTGGCCGCGGTGTCCGGGGCGATGCCGGCGAGCTCGTCCTTCATCCCGGTGACGGCGGAGACGAAGCCGATGCCCGCGACAAGCTGCGCCGCGATCTTCGGCTGATAGTAGAAGTCGATCAGCTTCTCCGCGTTCGCCTTGTGCTGGGCCTTGGCCGGAACCAGCATGTTGTCGGTCGAGGCGATGTAGCCCTTCTCCGGGATGACGAACCCGATGTCCGGGTTGTCGGCCTGCAGCTGGATCAGGTCCCCGCCCCAGGCGATGCAGGCCGCGATGTCGCCGGCGGAGAGCTCCTGGCCGTAGTCGTTGCCGGTGAAGCGGCGGATCTGCTTGCTGTCGACGGCCTTCTGCAGCCGGGCGACCGCGCCGTCGTAGTCGTCGGCGGTGAACCTCGCGGTGTCCTTGCCCTGGTCCAGCAGGACCATCCCGATGCTGTCGCGCATCTCGGAGAGGAAGGTCACCCGGCCCTTGAGGTCGGGGTCGTCCAGCAGCTGGGAGACACTGGTGACCTCCTTGCCCCTGGTCGCCTTCCGGTTGTACGCGACGACGGTCTGGATGCCGGCCCACGGGTAGGAGTAGAGCCGCCCCGGGTCCCAGTCGGGGGCGCGGAAGCGCGCCTCGATGGTGGTGATCGCGGTGGTGACGTTCGCCGGGGTGAGCTTCTGCGCCCAGCCGAGCCGGATCAGCCGGGCGGCCATCCAGTCGGTGAGCACCATCAGGTCGCGGCCGGTGTCCTGGCCCGCGGCGAGCTGCGGCTTGACCTTGCCGAAGAACTCGACGTTGTCGTTGACGTCCTCGTTGTACTTGACCTTGATGCCGGTGGCCTCGGTGAAGGCGTCCAGGGTGCCGTGCTTCTCCTTGTCCTTCTCGTCCGTGTCCACGTACAGCGGCCAGTTGGAGAAGTTGACCTCCTTCTGCGTCCCCGAGAGGTCCTCGGCAGCGTTCGCGGTCGAGTCGCCGGTCGCCCGCGGTGCGGCCGGGATGCCGCAGGCCGCCAGGGTGCCCGCTCCCGCGGTCAGCGCCGCGGCGCGCAGCAGGGTGCGGCGGCCGAGCGCGGCCCGGCCGCTGGTCAGACTGCGTTCCCAGGCCCTGCGGACCGGTTCGGGCAGACCGTCGGTGAGCTCGTTGAACGCCATGGAACGGGCCTCCTGGGGGAGATGGGGTGTGGGGGCACCCGCTTGGTCCGGGGGTTATCTGTCTCCGAAGACGGTGCGGTGCCAGTCCTTGCGGGCCACCGCGGTGGTGTCGAACATGACGTGCTTCACCTGGGTGTACTCGTCCAGCGAGTACTGGGACATGTCCTTGCCGTAGCCGGACGCCTTGTAGCCGCCGTGCGGCATCTCGCTGATGATCGGGATGTGGTCGTTGACCCAGACGCAGCCGGCCGCGATCTCCCGGGTGGCGCGCAGCGAGCGGTGCACGTTGCTCGTCCAGGCGGAGGCGGCCAGCCCGTACGGGGTGTCGTTGGCCAGCCGCAGGCCCTCGTCGTCGCCGTCGAAGGGCAGCACGACCAGCACCGGGCCGAAGATCTCGCCCTGCACGACCTCGCTGTCCTGGGCCGCACCGGTGATCAGGGTGGGCGGGTAGTACGCGCCCCGGGTGAGGTCGGAGCCGTCGTGGCCCTTCTCCGGGACCAGGCCGCCGGTGACCACGGTGGCGTACGAGCGGGCGCGCTCCACGAAGCCGGCCACCCGGTCCCGGTGGGCGTACGAGACCAGCGGGCCGAGGTCGGTGCGCGGGTTCAGCGGGTCGCCGATCCGGATCGCCGCGAACAGCTCGGCCACCCCGGTCACGAAGGCGTCGTACAGCGGGCGCTGGACGTAGGCGCGGGTGGCCGCCGTGCAGTCCTGGCCGCCGTTGATCAGCGAGGCCGCGACCGCTCCGTGCACCGCGGCGTCCAGGTCCGCGTCGTCGAAGACCACGAACGGGGCCTTGCCGCCGAGCTCCAGGTGGGTGCGCTTGACGCTCGCGGTGGCGATCTCGGCGACCCGCCGGCCGACGCCGGTGGAGCCGGTGAAGGAGACCATGGCGACGTCCGGGTGCCCGACCAGGTGCTCGCCCGCGGTGCGCCCGGCACCGGTGACCACGTTGACCACGCCGTCGGGGATGCCCGCGGCGGTGCAGGCCCGGGCGAACATCAGCGAGGTCAGCGGGGTCAGCTCGGCCGGCTTGAGCACGATGGTGTTGCCCGCCGCGATGGCCGGGAGGATCTTCCAGGCGGCCATCTGCAGCGGGTAGTTCCACGGCGAGATCGAACCGACCACGCCGACCGCCTCGCGCCGCACGTACGAGGTGTGGTCGCCGGAGTACTCGCCGGCCGCCTTGCCCTCCAGGTTGCGGGCGGCGCCGGCGAAGAAGGCGGCGTTGTCGACGGTGCCGGGCACGTCGAACTCGGTGGCCAGCCTGACCGGCTTGCCGGTCTGCGCCGTCTCCACCCGGGCCAGGTCGTCGGCCGCCCCGGCCAGGACGGCGGCCAGCCGGGTGAGCGCCTCGGAGCGCGTGCCCGGGGTGGCCGAGGACCAGCCGGGCAGGGCGGCCTTCGCGGCGGCGACGGCGGTGTCCACGTCCTCCGCGGTGGCCAGCGAGACCTGCTCGACCACGCTGCCGTCGGCGGGGTTGACGACCTGGAAGGCTTCTCCGCTCCCCCGGGTCTGGCGGCCCGCGATGTACTGCGCGCCCGGGCCGAAGTCGGTCAGGTCCATCTGCTTCCTCCAAGTGCCGTGGTTCGACCGCTGCGGGGTCACGCGTCCGCGATGGGGGTCTGCGGTCCCGCTGACCTTGCCCGCTGCGGGGTTGGGGTGACAAGGGTCACTTCGCCAACCTCGGCGCGAAGGGCCTTACAGGGTGCAAGGGTGCGGGCAGGGCGACACCTCGTCGGGGGGATGGATGATTTACCTGACACTCTGATCACCCGGAGCCCCGCTCCGGCTCCCCACGGCCCCGGAGGCCCGCGATGCTCCCCACCGTCGCCCGAGTCCTCGACCTGGACGTGATGCGGCGCGGCCTGCCCCAGGTGGTGGCCGGCGCCGACCACCTGGAGCGGCCGGTCCGCTGGGTCCACGTCAGCGAGCTGCCCGACGTCGCCGGGATGCTGCGCGGCGGCGAGCTGGTGCTGACCACCGGCATCGCCCTGCCCGAGGACCGCGAGGGCCTGGCCCGCTACGTGCGCGAGCTGGACGAGGTCGGGGTGGCCGGCCTGGTCGTCGAGTTCGGGCGGCGCTACTTCGACTCGCTCCCCCGCGCCCTGGTCAACGCCGCCGAGCAGCGCGGACTGCCGCTCATCGCGCTCCGCCGCGAACTGCGCTTCGTCGCCGTCACCGAGGCCGTGCACGCCCTGGTGGTCAACGCCCAGCTGGAGCAGCTGAGGGTCTCCGAGTCCGTCCACCAGGTCTTCAACGAGCTGGTGGTGGAGGGTGCCGAGGCGCCCGAGGTGATCCGCCAGGTGGCCCGGATGGCCGGCGCCCCGGTCGTCCTGGAGAACCTGGCCCACCAGGTGCTCGCCCACGACACCGCCGGGCGCCCCGAGGCCGAGGTGCTGGAGGACTGGGAGCGCCGCTCGCGCGGCGTCCGCCCTTCCGGACGCACCGGCCACGACCCGCGCAGCGGCTGGCTGGTCACCACCGTCGGCGCCCGCGGCCAGGACTGGGGCCGGCTGGTGCTGGTGCAGGAGCCCGGCCCGCTGCCCGAGGGCGAGGCCCACCCCCACACCATGCTGCTGGAACGCGGCGCCTCCGCGCTGGCGCTCAACCGGCTGGTGGTGCGCGACCGGGAGAGCCTGGAGCGGCAGACCCACCGCACCCTGCTGTCCGGCATCCTCACCCACGCCCTGACCGTCTCCGAGGCGGCGCTGCGCGCCCAGGCCCTCGGCGTGCCGCTGGAGGGCCGCCGGCTGGTCGGCGTGGTGCTGCGGCAGCGGCGCGGGCCGATCCCGGCCGCGCTGGAGGCCCAGGCCCGGCTGCGCGACTTCACCGAACTGGCCGCCGGCGCCGTCCGGGCCTGCCGGCTGACCGCCCTGGTCGGCGCGCTGGACGACGAGGCCGTCGGCCTGCTGATCGCGCTCGGCACCCAGCAGGACGAGCACGCCGCGCTGGACGCCCTGTCGGCCACGCTGCGCCGGATGTCGGCCGAGGCCGGACGGGAGGGCGGCGACCCGGCGGGCCCGGTGGTCGCCGTCGGCTCCTCGGTCGGCTCGGTGCGCGACGCCCGGCGCACCCTGCTGGAGGCCACCCAGGTCGCCGACGCCGCCCTGCACGACGCGCCCGGCGGCCGCAGCTCCTCCTACTACCGGCTGCCGGACGTCCGGCTGCGCGGCCTGCTCCACCTGCTGCGCGACGACGCCCGGCTGCAGACCTACGTGGAGCGGGAGCTGGGCCCGCTGCTGGCCCATGACGCCGAGCACAACGGCCAGTTGGTGCAGATGCTGCGGATCTACCTGGAGCAGGGCCGCAACAAGTCGGCCGCGGCGGACGCGGCGCACCTGTCCCGGCCGTCCTTCTACGACCGGCTGCACAAGGTCGAGCGGATCCTCGGCGTCGACCTCGACCAGGTGGAGTCCTGCCTCTCCCTGCACGTGGCGCTGCTCGCGCTGGACGCCGTCCGGCGCTGAGAACGGCGCCGAGAACGGTGCGGGGAACGGTGCGGGGACAGGCACCGGGACCGAAGCCGGGACCGGCCCGCGCCGCGGGGCGCCTGGCCCCGCGCGTCACACCCCGGTGATGCGTCCCCAGACCTTGTGCAGCTCGGGCCGCTCGGCCGAGGTGACGTCGCGCATGGTGCGCAGCCGCGCCCGCATCTCCTCGGTCGGGAAGAGCAGCGGGTTCTCGGCGAGTTCGGCCTTCTCCTTGTCGCCGCTGGCCGCCAGCACCTCGCGGGCGGCCGGCACCGGGCAGATGTACTGGACGAAGGCGGCGAGTTCGGCGGCCACCTCGGGCTGGTAGTAGTAGTCGATCAGCAGCTCGGCGTTGCGCTTGTGGGCGGCCCGGTTGGGGATCATCAGGCTCTCCGCCCACAGCTCGCCGCCCTCCTCCGGCACCACGAACTCGATGTCCGGGTTCTCGGCGGTGAGTTGGACGGCGTCGCCGGAGTAGGCCTGGCAGGCGAGCGCCGCGCCGGAGGCGAGGTCGCTGGTGTAGTCGTTGCCGGTGAAGCGCCGGACGTGACCGCTGTCGACCGCCTTCTGCACCAGGTCCATCGCCTTGCGCGCGTCGTCGTCGCTGAACTTCGCGATGTCCGCGCCCTGGGAGAGCATCAGCAGCCCGAGTGCCTCGTCCAGCCCGGCGAACAGCGTGACCCGGCCCTTGAGGTCGGGCGCCCACAGGTCGGCGGTGGACTTGATCTCCCGGCCGAGCGCCTTGCGGTTGTACGCGATACCGGTGATCCCGGACTGCCAGGGCACGCTGCGCGTGCGCCCGGGGTCGAAGGCCGGGTCGGCGAGCTGCGGGTCCAGGTTGGCCGTGACGTTGGGCAGGTTGGCCCGGTCCATCGCCTGCACCCAGCCCAGCGAGACGTACCGTCCGGCCATCCAGTCGCTGATCACCATCAGGTCGCGGCCGGGGGCGGCGCCCTGGGTGAGCACCGGGCTGATCTTGCCGAAGAACTCGTCGTTGTCGTTGATGTCCTCGGTGTACGTGACCTCGATCCCGGTCTTCTCCACGAAGGCGTCCAGGGTCGGGCGCCCGCCCCCGTCGTCGGTGTCGATGTACTGGGTCCAGTTGGAGAAGACGAGCCGCTTGTCGCTCTCCGAGCGGTCCGGCGCGGAGCGACGGTCCTCGGCCACGTACGCGGACGGGATGCCGCAGCCGGTCAGGGTGCCGGCGCCGAGCAGCGCGGCCCCGCCGAGCACGGAACGTCGGTGCAGGGCCGGGGAGTTGACGGAGCGGCGGGTCAGGGTGGTGCGGCTGCTGGGCATGAACGGCCTTCCGGAGCGTGGGACGGCCCCGGGCACGGGGTGCTCGGGGCCGTCCTGGTAGGTACGTCAGACAGTGTGCGCGTCGGTGAGCGACAGCACCTCGTCCAGCACCGCGAGGCCGGTCTTGGCCTCCTCCTCGGTGACGGTGCACGGCGGGACGACGTGGAAGCGGTTCATGTTGACGAACGGCCAGAGCCCGCGCTGCTTGCAGGCGGCGGCCAGCTCGGCCATCGGCGCGTTGTCGGCACCGGCCGCGTTGTACGGCACCAGCGGCTCGCGGGTCTCCCGGTCCTTCACCAGGTCGAGCGCCCAGAACACGCCGAGGCCGCGGACCTCGCCGATCGACGGGTGCCGCTCGGCCAGCTCGCGCAGGCCGGGGCCGAGCACGGTCTCGCCGATGTGCTTGGCGTTCTCGACGATGCCCTCCTCCGCCATGGTGGTGAGGGTCGCCACCGCGGAGGCGCAGGCCAGCGGGTGGCCGGAGTAGGTGAGCCCGCCGGGGAAGGCCCGCTCGGCGAAGGTGGCCGCGATCTCGGCGCTGATCGCCACGCCGCCCAGCGGCACGTAGCCCGAGTTGACGCCCTTGGCGAAGGTGAGCAGGTCCGGGGTGACGCCCCAGTGGTCGGCGGCGAACCACTCGCCGGTGCGGCCGAAGCCGGCCATCACCTCGTCCAGGATGAACACGATCCCGTAGCGGTCGCAGATCTCCCGCACCCCGGCCAGGTAGCCCGCCGGCGGGACCAGGATGCCCGCGGTGCCGACCACGGTCTCCAGGATGACCGCCGCGACGGTACCGGGGCCCTCGAACGCGATCACCTGCTCCAGGTGCTCCAGCGCGCGCTCGCACTCCTGCGCCTCGTTCTCGGCGTGGAAGTTGGAGCGGTAGGGGTACGGCCCCCAGAAGTGCACCACGCCGGAGACGCCGCTCTCGTTGGGCCAGCGCCGCGGGTCGCCGGTGAGGGCGATCGCGTTGGCGGTGGCGCCGTGGTACGAGCGGTAGGTGGACAGCACCTTCTGCCGGCCGGTGTGCAGCCGGGCCAGCCGGATGGCGTTCTCGTTGGCCTCGGCGCCGCCGTTGGTGAAGAAGATCTTGTCCAGGTCACCGGGGGTGCGCTCGGCGATCAGCCGGGCGGCCTCGCTGCGCGACTCGACCGCGAAGCCGGGGGCGATGGTGCAGAGCTTCGCCGCCTGCTCCTGGATCGCCGCGACCACCTTCGGGTGCTGGTGACCGATGTTGGTGTTGACCAGCTGCGAGGAGAAGTCGAGGTAGCGGTTGCCGTCGTAGTCCCAGAAGTACGAGCCCTCGGCGCCGGCCACCGCGAGGGGGTCGATCAGCGCCTGGGCGGACCACGAGTGGAAGACGTGCGCGCGGTCGGCGGCCTTGACGGCCTGGCCGGCGGCTGAGTCAGCGGTGGGGATGCTCATGCCGGTAAGGCTAGGGCGGCCCGTCCCCGAAGGGCAGTTCCATCGTGTCAGCCGGTCGCGCCAACCGTCGACAGGGTGCAAAGCCGGTGGGCCCGGATCGAGACCCGGGCCCACCGTCACTTCAGCCGATCATCAGATCGCGGTCATACAGCGCCCGACCGTCACGACCCGCTCAGATCGCGGTCATACACCGCCCGACCGTCACGACCCGCTCAGATCGCGGTCATGACGTGCTTCACGCGGGTGTAGTCCTCGAAGCCGTACGCCGACAGGTCCTTGCCGTAGCCGGACTTCTTGAAGCCACCGTGCGGCATCTCGGCGACCAGCGGGATGTGGGTGTTGATCCAGACGCAGCCGAAGTCCAGGCGGCGCGACATCCGCATGGCGCGGGCGTGGTCCTTGGTCCACACCGAGGAGGCCAGCGCGAACTCGACGCCGTTGGCGTACGCGACGGCCTGGTCCTCGTCGGTGAACTTCTGCACGGTGATGACCGGGCCGAAGACCTCGTTCTGGATGATCTCGTCGTCCTGGTTCAGGCCGGAGACGACGGTCGGGGCGTAGAAGTAACCCTGGTCGCCGACCCGGTGGCCACCGGCCTCGACCTTGGCGTGGGCGGGCAGCCGCTCGATGAAGCCGGAGACCTGCTTCAGCTGGTTGGCGTTGTTCAGCGGGCCGTACAGCACGTCCTCGTCGTCCACGCCGCCGGTCTTGGTCTCGGCCGCGGCCTTGGCCAGCGCCTCGACGAAGGCGTCGTGGATCGACTCGTGCACCAGCACGCGGGTGGCGGCGGTGCAGTCCTGGCCGGCGTTGAAGTAGCCCGCCACCGAGATGCCCTCGACGGCCTCGGCGATGTCGGCGTCCTCGAAGACCACGACCGGGGCCTTGCCGCCCAGCTCCAGGTGGACGCGCTTGACGTCCTTGGAGGCCGACTCGGCGACGGAGATGCCGGCGCGCACCGAACCGGTGATGGAGGCCATCGCCGGGGTCTTGTGCTCGACCATCAGCCTGCCGGTCTCGCGGTCGCCGCAGATGACGTTGAAGACGCCGGCCGGCAGCTCCAGCTCCTTGAGCACGCCGCCGATGATCTCGGCCAGCAGCACGGTGGAGGCCGGAGTGGTGTCGGAGGGCTTCAGCACGACGGTGTTGCCGGCGGCGATGGCCGGGGCGAACTTCCAGACGGCCATCATCATCGGGTAGTTCCACGGCGCGACCTGGGCACAGACGCCGACCGGCTCGCGGCGGATGATCGAGGTCATCCCGTCCATGTACTCACCCGCGGCCTTGCCCTCCAGCATGCGGGCGGCACCGGCGAAGAACCGGATCTGGTCCACCATCGGGCCGATCTCCTCGGAGAGGGTCAGCGCGCGGGGCTTGCCGGTGTTGCGCACCTCGGTGTCGACGATCTCGTCGGCACGGGCCTCGACCGCGTCGGCGATCTTGAGCAGCAGCTTCTGGCGGGTGCTGGGGGTGGCGTCGCGCCAGATCGGGAAGGCGGCGTCGGCGGAGGCCATGGCGGCGTCCACGTCGGCGGCACCGGACAGCGGCGACGTCGCGTACACCTCGCCGGTGGTCGGGTCGACGATGTCGAGCGTGCGGCCGTCGGCCGCGTCGACGAACTCACCGTTGATGTAGTTGCGCAGCGTGCGAAGGTCGCTCACGGATCTCTCCTCGGTCTGGGCCTGCGGCGTTGCAGATTCCGGCGCAATGGTACGTCGGCGGATCCGGCGTACGAAGGGTCCCGAGTGGCCGTGCCCGGAGCGGCGCGGTCCACTGGTGGCGGTACGTGCGCCGGCCCTCGGGGGCGCGCGCGTACCGTGCCAGGGTAGCCGCACGACTGCCGGTATCGACAGGCCGAGCCTGCTTCGGCGATGAAATCCGCATGGGTTTTCCAAGATCACGACGAAATCAGCAGTTTCCACGCTTGCGAACACGGGAACGATCAGGCACAGTGGCCGCGTGGCCAACCGCGACCGGAACGCCAGCGTTCCCCTCGACGCCGCCTCCAAGGCGATCATCGAGCAGCTGCAGGAGGACGGGCGTCGCCCGTACGCCGCCATCGGCAAGGCCGTCGGCCTGTCCGAGGCGGCCGTGCGGCAGCGCGTCCAGAAGCTGCTCGACCAGGGCGTGATGCAGATCGTCGCCGTCACGGACCCGCTCACCGTCGGCTTCACCCGCCAGGCGATGGTCGGCATCCGGGTCGAGGGTGACATCGAGCCCGTCGCCGACGCGTTGGCCGCCCTCGACGAGGTCGACTACGTGGTCTGCACCGCGGGCTCCTTCGACCTCCTGGCCGAACTGGTCTGCGAGGACGACGAGCACCTGCTCGAACTGATCAACAAGCGCATCCGCGCCCTTCCCGGCGTGCGGAGCACCGAGAGCTTCGTTTACCTGAAGCTCCGGAAACAGACCTACACCTGGGGCACCCGATGACAGCCGACCCGGCGCAGAAGGACCTTTCCAAGACCGCCTACGACCACCTGTGGATGCACTTCACCCGCATGTCGTCGTACGAGAACTCCCCCGTGCCGACGATCGTCAAGGGCGAGGGCACCTACATCTGGGACGACAAGGGCCGGAAGTACATCGACGGCCTGGCCGGCCTGTTCGTCGTGCAGGCCGGTCACGGCCGCACCGAGCTCGCCGAGGTCGCCGCCAAGCAGGCCAAGGAACTCGCGTTCTTCCCGATCTGGAGCTACGCGCACCCCAAGGCCGTCGAGCTGGCCGAGCGCCTGGCCAACTACGCCCCGGGCGACCTGAACAAGGTCTTCTTCTCCACCGGCGGCGGCGAAGCCGTCGAGACCGCCTGGAAGCTGGCCAAGCAGTACTTCAAGCTGACCGGCAAGCCGACCAAGTACAAGGTCATCTCCCGCGCCGTCGCCTACCACGGCACCCCGCAGGGCGCGCTGTCCATCACGGGCCTGCCGGGCCTGAAGGCCCCGTTCGAGCCGCTGGTGCCGGGCACCCACAAGGCCCCGAACACCAACATCTACCGCGCCCCGTCCTTCCTCGAGGGCCCGGACGGCACGGTCGACCCCGAGGCGTACGGCCGCTGGTGCGCCGACGAGGTCGAGGTCGCCATCCTCAACGAGGGCGCCGACACCGTCGCCGCCGTCTTCGTGGAGCCGGTGCAGAACGCCGGCGGCTGCTTCCCGCCGCCGCCCGGCTACTTCCAGCGCCTGCGCGAGATCTGCGACCGCCACGACGTGCTGCTGGTCTCGGACGAGGTCATCTGCGCCTTCGGCCGCCTCGGCACCATGTTCGGCGCCGACAAGTTCGGCTACCAGCCCGACATGATCACCTGCGCCAAGGGCATGACCTCGGGCTACTCCCCGATCGGCGCCACGATCATCTCCGACCGCCTGGCCGAGCCGTTCTACAAGGGTGACAACACCTTCCTGCACGGCTACACCTTCGCCGGCCACCCGGTCTCCTCCGCCGTGGCGCTCGCCAACCTCGACATCTTCGAGCGCGAGGGCCTCAACCAGAAGGTCCTCGACAACGAGGCCGCCTTCCTGGGCACCCTGAACAAGCTGCGCGACCTGCCGATCGTCGGCGACGTCCGCGGCAACGGGTACTTCTACGGCATCGAGCTCGTCAAGGACAAGGTCACCAAGGAGTCCTTCAACGACGACGAGGTCGAGCGCGTGCTCTACGGCTTCCTGTCGAAGGCCCTGTTCGACAACGGCCTGTACTGCCGCGCCGACGACCGTGGCGACCCGGTCATCCAGCTGGCCCCGCCGCTGATCTCCGACCAGTCGACCTTCGACGAGATCGAGCAGATCCTGCGGACCAGCCTCACCGACGCGTGGGCGAAGCTCTGATCCCCTGAGCCCTCTTCCCCACCCTCCGCCGAAGGGCGGCCCCGCTCCCCGCGGGGCCGCCCTTCGGCGTACCCGCCCGGCCTCCCGTTCCTCTTCCGCCGCCGTCCCGCTGCCGTCGCGCCACCGTCCCGCCGCCGTCCCGCCGCCGTCCCGCCGCCCGGAACATCACAGTCGTACGACCAAACACGCCTGAATGCGGGTGATTTGCCCGTGATGGACCAGAGCGCCGCACCCGCGACCCGCACCTGTCGTTCTAATCTGACGACTGTCATATCCCTGCGGCCCCCAGGATGGATCCTCATGTCAGCGGCACCGCCTGACAACGACGTGCTGTGGGCCCGAGGGATCGTCAAGTCCCATGACGGCACCCCCGCCCTGCGCGGCATCTCGATCGGCGTCCGCGAGGGCGAGGTGCTCGCCGTCACCGGCCCGCGCGGCTCCGGCAAGAGCACCCTGCTCGGCTGCCTCTCCGCGCAGCTCCCGGTCGACGAGGGCGAGGTCTGGTTCAACAGCGCCCCCGTGCACACCCTCGCCCGGGCCGGCCGCGAGCGGCTGCGCCGCGACCGTTTCGGGTTCGTCGGCTCCGAGCCCCACCTGGTGCCCGAACTGACCGCCCGGGAGAACGTCGCCCTGCCGCTGCTGCTCGCCGGGGCCGGCAACAAGGCCGCCTACACCGCCGCCGACGAGTGGCTGCAACGCCTCGACGTCGGGGACTGCGCCCGGCTGCGCCCCGACCGGCTGGTGCAGAGCCGGCGGCAGCGGGTCGCCGTCGCCCGCGCCCTGGCCCCGCTGCCGCCCGTCGTGTTCGCCGACGACCCCACCGCCCCGCTGCACCGCGAGGCCGCCGACCAGGTCATGCGGATACTGACCAGCGCCGCCCGGTCCCACCAGCTCACCCTCGTCCTGGCCACCCACGACCCCGAGCTCGTCCGGTTCGCGGACCGCTCCGTCGCCCTCGTCGACGGACGGCTCACCGCCCCCGCCGCCCCCGTCCCCCGCGGCATCGCCGCCCCCGGGGCCGCCGGAGCGCCCGCCGTCACGGCCAACCGCCGCTGACGACGCCGAGCCGCTGAAAGAGTCGACGTGTTCTATCTCCGTCTGGCCCGGGGCTACCGGGTGCCCGACCTCGGCCGCTGGCTGCTCACCGCAGTGGCCGCCGCCGTGGTCGCCGCCTTCCTGCTGCGCTCCCTGGGCCGGGCGATGAGCGAGCCGATCGGCGGCGCCGACCCACTGGTCCGGCTGCTCTGGTGCCTTCCCCCGCTCGCCGCCCTCGCCTGGTTCGCGGCCGTCGCCGCCCGGTCGGTGCCCGCCCGCCGGCCCGCCCGGATCGCCGGCCTCACCGCCGCCGGGGCCGGCTCCCGCCGGATCCGGACGCTGATCGCCGGCGAGGTCGCGCTCGCCTGCACCCTCGGCAGCGTGCTCACCCTGCTGCTCTTCCTGGTGCTGCGCAACGACGTCGCCGGGCCCGCGCTCGCCGCCGACCTCGGCACGGGCGTGTCGCTGCCGCCCGCCGCACCCGTCGCCCTGCTCGCCCTGGTCCCGCTCACCGCAGGCAGCGCCGCCGCCTGTGCGGTGCCCGTCGCCGAGACCCTGCCCGGTGGCCGCGCCTGCGCCCCGACCGCCTTCGGCGTCTGGCGGATCGCCCTGGCGACCGGGCTGGGCGTGATCGGCGCCGCGCTCGAACTCATCGCCCTGCGGCCCGGAGCCGCCGCCGACGGCCGTCCGATCCACCTGCCCGCCGGACTCGGCTCCACCAGCACCGCCGCCCTCTTCGGCTGGGCCGCCAGTGCGCTCGGTCTCGCCCTGCTCACCGGCCCGCTGCTGGCCTGGGCCGGACGGCTGCTCGCCGTCGGGCGGCCCACCCCACTGCGGCTGCTGGCCGGTCGCGGCCTCACCGCGCAGGCCCGTCGGCTCGGCGCGCCGCTGGCCGTGCTCACCCTCGCCGTCGCGCTGGTGCTCACCACCATCCGCTACTGGATCGGCACGCCCGACAGCGCCGACGCGCTGCCCGCCGTCGAGGCCTGCCTGGTGCTCGGCTGCGCGGCCGCCGCGGTGATCTCACGGCTCGCCGAGGTCCGCACCGACCGCCGCGAGGTCACCGACGCGCTGCTGCGCCTCGGCACCTCGCCCCGGCTGCTGTTCGGCGCGGTCGCGCTGCGCACCCTCGCGGTGGGCAGCACGCTGCTGCTGACCGGCGGGGCGACCGCCGCGCTGGCGGCCGCCGGACTCCGGTAGCGGGCTCCCCCAGCGGGCCTCAGCCCGCCGCGGCGAGCTGGCCGCAGGCGCCGTCGATCTCCTGGCCGCGGGTGTCGCGGACGGTCGTCGGCACACCGTGCGACTGGAGGCGACGGACGAACTCGCGCTCGTCCTCGGGCCGGGAGGCCGTCCACTTGGACCCGGGGGTCGGGTTCAGCGGGATCAGGTTCACGTGCACCCGGCGGTTCTTGATCAGCCGGCCGAGCAGGTCCGCCCGCCAGGCCTGGTCGTTGATGTCCTTGATCAGCGCGTACTCGATGGAGATCCGGCGGCCGGACTTCTCCGCGTAGTTCCACGCCGCGTCCAGCACCTCGGCGACCTTCCACCGGGTGTTCACCGGCACCAGCTCGTCGCGCAGCTCGTCGTCCGGGGCGTGCAGCGACAGCGCCAGGCGGCAGCTGAGGCCCTCGTCGGCGAACCGGTGCATCGCCGGGACGAGACCGACGGTCGAGACCGTGATGCCGCGCTGGGACAGGCCGAAGCCGTCCGGCGCCGGGTCGGTCAGCCGGCGGATCGCGGCCAGCACCCGGTTGTAGTTCGCCAGCGGCTCGCCCATGCCCATGAAGACCACGTTGGACAGCCGCGCCTCGCCGCCGGGGATCTCCCCGTCCTTGAGCGAGCGCATCCCGGCGGCGATCTGCTCGACGATCTCGGCGGTGGAGAGGTTGCGGGTCAGCCCGGCCTGGCCGGTGGCGCAGAACGGGCAGTTCATGCCGCAGCCGGCCTGCGAGCTGATGCACATGGTGACCCGGTCCGGGTAGCGCATCAGCACGGACTCCACGAGCGTGCCGTCGAAGAGCTTCCAGAGCGTCTTGCGGGTGGCGTCGTCGTCGCAGGAGACGTGCCGGACCACCGACATCAGCTCGGGCAGCAGGCTCTCGGTGAGCTTCTCCCGGCTGGCGGCGGGGATGTCCGTCCAGCTCGCCGGGTCGTTCGACATCCGGCCGAAGTAGTGGTTGGAGAGCTGCTTGGCGCGGAACGGCTGCTCGCCCAGCTCGGCGACGGCCTCCTTGCGCTCGGCGGGGCTCAGGTCGGCGAGGTGTCGCGGGGGCTTGGCGCCGCGCGGCGCGACAAAGGTGAGTTCTCCGGGCTTAGGCATGGTTGTTCCAGTGTCGCAGACGCGCGAGGGCCCCGGACGCCAGCTTGGGTTCCAGTGGTCGTTGCAACACCGCCTGGTTCTCAGGAGGTGAGTAGATCACGTAGACGCTCGGCTGGAGTGCTCCAGCCGAGCGTCTTG
>NZ_JBEXWT010000121.1:0-10281 GCF_040629945.1 Kitasatospora sp. NPDC005856
GGCCGCCCCCCCGCCCCCGCCGCCCGCGGCCGCCCCCCCCCCGGCGGCCCCCCCCCCCCCCGCGACCGCACCCGGGGCTCAGTGCCCGTTGACGTCCACCACCTCGACGCCGCGGATGTTCCGCTCGATCTCCTCCGCCGGCAGCGCGATCGCCAGCGCCCAGTAGTAGACGACCAGTGAGAACGCCACCACGACGACGATGTCCCACCACAGCGGCAGGTTCCCCTGCGCGCCCACGCCGAAGGTGCCCTGCCAGGAGGTCAGGCCCATGCCGACCAGGTAGACCGGCAGCCACTGCCCGGCCCGGAAGTCCATCCGGGGCGCGTTCGGCAGCCCCTTCGAGCGCGCGTACCAGGAGTACCCGCCGAGCAGCAGGTAACCGATGACGATCGCCAGGCCCAGACGCCACAGGGTGTCCCAGCCGGACCAGTAGATGACCAGGCTGGCCACCACGAAGGCCAGCGGCGAGACCACCGAGCCGCCGGGCAGGTGGTACGAGCGCTCCATCCCCGGCAGCCGCTTGCGCAGCACCCCGAAGGCCAGCGGGGCGCCCGCGTACATCAGCACCACCGCCGAGGTGATGAAGCCGACCAGCCGCTGCCAGCTCGGGAACGGCAGGAAGCAGATCACCCCGGCCACCCAGGCGATGAGCAGGCCGAGCCAGGGCACCGCGCGCTTGTCGGTGGACTGCAGCGTCTGCGGCGCGTAGCCGTTGCGGCTCAGGCCGTAGGTGACCCGGGAGCTGGAGGTGATGTAGACCAGCCCGGTGCCGGCCGGCGAGATGACCGCGTCGATGAACAGCAGGGTGGCCAGCCAGCCCAGGCCGATCAGGGTCGCCAGGCCGGCGAACGGTCCGCTGATCCCGGGGTAGTCGAGCGTGCTCCAGCCGTGGGCGAAGGTCTCCGGCGGCAGGGCGCCGATGAACACCACCTGGAGCATCACGTAGACGATCGTGCCGATCACCACCGAGCCGAGCACCGCGCGGGGGATGTCCCGGCGCGGGTTGCGGCTCTCCCCCGCCCACTGGATGGCCTGCTCGAAGCCGAGCAGCGCGAAGATCACCCCGCTGCTGCTGATCGCGGTGAGCACGCCCTTGGCGCCGTCCGGCGCGAAGCCGTGCACGTCGAAGTTGGAGCCGTGGAACTCGGTGACGGCGAGCGCGAAGATGGTCAGCACCGGGACGGCGACCTTCCACACGGTGGCCGCGCTGTTGGTGTGGGCGAGCAGCCGCACGCCGAGGAAGTTGACCGCGACGAAGACTCCGAGCAGGGCGGCCGCGACGACGAACCCCCACCCGGTCAGGGTGAGGTTCTTGTTCAGCAGGCCGTCCGCCCAGGTCCAGTGCTGGGCGTAGTTGATCATCGCCTGCACCTCGATCGGCGCGATCGTGGCGGCCTGCAGCCAGGTGAACCAGCCGAAGGACATCCCGGCGAACCCGCCGAAGGCGTAGTGCGGGTAGCGCGCCGTCCCGCCCGCCACCGGGAACAGCCCGCCCAGCTCGGCGTGCACCAGCGCCAGCAGGACGATCGCCACCGCGCCGATGCCCCAGGACAGCAGCGCCGCCGGCCCGGCCGCCACCGCCGCCTTCTGCGCGCCGAACAGCCAGCCGGAGCCGATGATCGCCCCGACCGAGGCCCAGAGCAGTCCGATGACGCCGACCTCGCGCCGCAGCGCGGTGTGCCCCGAGCCGGGCGGATTGGATGAGGAATGGGCCATGGCCGATCGCCTCTCGAAGCAGGAGGAATTCCTCCGACAGTGCCGCAGCCCGACCGACTCCCCGCCCCGAAACGCCCCGCACCCCGCACCCCTCACCCGAACAGCCCGCGGGAACGGCCCATGGGAACGGCCCGTCGGCACAGTTCCCGAAGCGTTCACCCAGCTGGCACGCGGAGCTCACCGGAGGCAGGCAGGCTCCCGAGCAGGGCCTGAAGTTGGCTATACAACTTCACCTCCCTATGGGGACCCGACACGACAGCCGTAGTACCGCCGAGGAGAAGACCGATGATCGAACCGCCGCCGTACTGGCTGCGCGACAACTGCCCGTGCGCCGAGTGCCGGGACCCGCGCAACGGGCAGAAGCTGTTCCAGATCGACGACCTGCCGCCGGACCTGGCGGTCACCGGGAGCACGGAGGCCGACGGACACCTGGAGGTGCGCTGGTCGGACGGGCACCGCTCCCGCTACCCGCTGGAGTGGCTGCACCGGGCGGACGAGGGCGACGGGCGCACCGAGCAGGGCAAGCGGCTCTGGACGGCGGCGGACTTCGCGCCCGGCATCCCGCAGGCGCGGTGGGAGGACTACCTGACCGACCCGGCCGAGCAGGCCGCGGTGCTGGCCGCCGTACGGGACAGCGGCTTCGCCGTGCTGCGCGGGGTGCCGGCCGTCGAACGGCAGGTGCTGCGGGTGGCGGAGAGCTTCGGCCACGTACGGGTCACCAACTACGGCGAGCTGTTCGACGTCCGGGTCGAGCCGGACCCGAACAACCTCGCCTTCACCAGCGTCGCCATCGCCCCGCACACCGACAACCCGTACCGGGACCCGGTGCCGACCCTCCAGTTGCTGCACTGCCTGGAGAACTCGGCGACCGGCGGCGACTCCGGGCTGGTGGACGGGTTCAAGGCCGCGGCGATCCTCCGGGAGGAGGCGCCGGCCGCGTTCGAGGTCCTCACCCGCACGCCCGTCCCGTTCGTCTTCCGCGACCGGGGCACCGAACTGCGCGCCGACCGCCCGCTGATCGACGTGGACCCGCGGGGCCGGATCCGCGAGGTCAGGTTCAACAACCGCTCGATCGGCACCGTCCGGGCCGGCGACCCGGCCGACCTGGACGCCTTCTACGCCGCCTACCGCCGCTTCGCCGCGATCACCCTGCGCCCCGGGCTCCGGCTCACCTTCCGCCTCGGCCCGGGCGACTGCCTGATCTTCGACAACACCCGCCTGCTGCACGCCCGGACGGCCTTCCAGCAGGACGGCCACCGCCACCTCCAGGGCTGCTACGCCGACCTCGACGCGCTGAACAGCACCCTCGCGGTGCTGAGCCGCCGCACCGCCGCCCTGCACGCGATCGCCGCCCTGTTCGCGGGCGAGGGCGCCCGGGAGTACCTGGGCGAGGAGGTCACCATGGCCGAGCACATGCTCCAGGCCGCCGCTGCCGCCGAGGCCGCCGGGGCGCCGGAGCACCTGGTCGCCGCCGCGCTGCTGCACGACGTCGGACACTTCTTCGACGAGAACGGCCAGGGGTCCCTGCACGGAAGGGATCTGATGCGGGGTCAGGACAACCGCCACAGCGACTCCGGGGCCGACTGGCTGGCCCGCTGGTTCGGCCCGGAGGTCACCGAGCCGGTCCGGCTGCACGTGGCCGCCAAGCGCTACCTGTGCGCGGTCGAGCCCGGGTACCGGGAACGGCTCTCCGCGGCCTCCGCGTACACCCTGAGCGTCCAGGGCGGCCCGATGGACGAGCGCCGGGCCGCCGCCTTCGCCGAACTCCCGGGCGCGCGGGACGCGGTGGCCGTGCGGCGCTGGGACGAGCAGGCGAAGGTGGCCGGCGCCCCGACGCCGGGCTTCGAGCACTACCGCCCGCTGCTCGCCGCGCTCATGCGGTAGCGGGCCGGCCCGTCGGGCCGGCTCATCCCGCCCCGGGAACGCTCGCGCGGCATGCGCGGGGGCTCAGTCCAGCTCCCGCGCGTGCCGCGAAAGCGCCGAGGTGGCCAGGGAGTTGTGCACGCTGAACGCCACTGTCCCGGGCAGGTAGCGGTCCTGGGACCACTCCACCGGCGTGCCCGTCGGGTCGGTCGTGCGGCGCCGCTCGCGCAGCAGCGGACCGCCCCGGCGGCAGCCGAGCAGCCGGGCGTCCTCGGCGTTGGCCGGGACGACGTCGATGGTGTGGTCGGCGTCGGTGAACAGGATGCCGTGCTCGCGCAGCACTTCGGTGTGCGAGACCACGTCCGGCGGCAGCTCGGCGACGATCTCGCCGACCCGCGGCGGGTAGACGGTGCGCTCGACCATCACCGGCGTGCCGGACAGCGTCCGCAGCCGGACGATGACGTACACCTCGGCGCCCGGCTCCAGGCGCAGTTGCTCGCGCTCGGCGGCGTCGGCCGGGCGGCGCACCAGCGAGTCCAGGATGCCGCCGGGCTCCTCGCCCATCGAGTACGCCCAGTGCGTGAAGCTGAGCAGTTCGGAGAAGCTCTGCACCCGGGCGCCGCCGAGGACCACCCGGCGGGTGCCGCGGCGGGAGGTGACCAGCCCGTCGGAGCGCAGCACCGCGAGCGCCTGGCGGACGGTGCCGCGGGAGACGCCGTACTGCTCGGCCAGCGCGCCCTCGGCGGGCAGCCGGCCGGCCTCGCCGAACGCGCCGGTGGTGATCGCCTCGCGCAGGTCGGCGGCCACCTTCCGGTACAGCGCGCCGGGGCGCTCGGCCGGGGGCTCCCCGGCGGCCGAGTGGTCCCCGGGAGCCGAGTGCCCTCCGGCGGCCGAGTGGCCCCCGGCGGCCGGGCGCTCCTCGGCCCCGGGGCGCCGGGGATCGGTTGCCACGTCAGTCAATGTCCCTCCTGGGGCGGTGTCCTGCGCAGCCGTACCGGCGCGGACAGCCCGACCTTATCCCGCTGCGCCTTCGAAGCATCGCACCGAAAGGTTCACGCTCCGATGGCCGGATTCCACCGTTCCCGCAGCCGACCCCGGTTCTGGGCCATCCGTTCACCTTCCCGTCACCGGGCTCCGGCGTACTTACTGCCGTCAGCGAAGTTGGCTAGTCAACTCGGACGACGTCGATCGATCGCTCACCCGGCCGGTCCACCGCCCTTCGCGAGACGCAGGCCCGCGGAACCCCCGCGAACGCCCCTCGCAGTACGCCCCCTTAACAGGAGACCTCCCCGTGACCGTGCACCGCGCCCGCGCCGCCGCCTTCGCGGCCGTCCTGACCGCCGCCGCGCTCTCCCTCACCGCCTGCGGCTCCGCCGGTTCGAGCGCCAAGTCCGGCGACGCCGCCAAGGGCGGCGCCAAGGACGCCAAGACGGCCACCTCCGTCGCCGACTTCGGCGGCGTGGACGGCCTGATCGCCGCCGCCAAGAAGGAGGGCAAGCTGCACGTCATCACGCTGCCCCGGGACTGGGCGAACTACGGCAAGATCATCGACGGCTTCAAGGCCAAGTACGGCATCGAGGTCGAGGAGGAGAACCCGGACGGCTCCAGCCAGGACGAGATCAACGCGATCAACTCCCGCAAGGGCCAGGACCGCGCCCCCGACGTGGTCGACCTGGGCAGCGCCTTCGCCCTCCAGGCGGTCAAGGACGGCATCCTCGCCCCCTACAAGGTCGCCACCTTCGACAAGGTGCCGGACACCATGAAGGACGCGAACGGCGCCGCCGTCAACGACTACGGCGGCTACGTCTCGATCGGCTGCGACGCCAAGAAGATCGCCAACTGCCCGAAGACCTTCGCCGACCTGCTCAAGCCGGAGTACAAGGGCCAGGTCGCCCTCAACGGCAACCCGACCAAGTCCGGCTCCGCCTTCGGTGGCGTCTACGCGGCCGCGCTCGCCAACGGCGGTTCGCTGGACAACGTCCAGCCCGGCATCGACTTCTTCGGCAAGCTGAAGCAGTCCGGCAACTTCAACCCGGTCGAGTCGACCCCGGCCACCATCGAGAAGGGCGAGACCCCGATCTCGATCGACTGGTCCTACCTGAACGCCGGTTACACCGACGAGTTCAAGGACAAGGGCGTCGACTGGAAGGTCTCCATCCCGGCCGACGGCTCCTACGCCCAGTTCTACAACCAGGGCATCAACAAGTGGGCCCCGCACCCGGCGGCCGCCCGCCTGTGGCAGGAGTACCTGTTCAGCGCCGAGGGCCAGAACCTCTTCCTCGGCGGCTACGCCACTCCGTCCACCTTCGAGGCCCTGAAGAAGGACGGCACCCTGGACACCACCGCGGCCGCCAAGCTGCCGACCGTCGAGAAGCCGTTCACCACCTTCCCGACCGTCGACCAGATCAACGCGGCCAAGAAGGTCGTCACCGAGAACTGGACCAAGGCCGTCGCGGGCTGACACCCCGGCCACGCACCGCACTTCGGGCTGAGAAAAGGCACTCATGACCACGGCTCCCACCCCGGTGCCGACCACCCCCGCCGCCACCTCCCCCGGTGGCGGCGCGGGGGCGTCCGCCACCGCCACGACCACCTCCCCCACCACCTCCCCCACCACGGCCCCCGCCCCGCGGCGCCGGCCGCTCGCCCGCCTCGGCGGCGCGTCCTGGCTGGCCACCGTGCCGCTGCTGCTGTTCTTCCTGATCGGCTTCGGACTGCCCACGATCGCCATCGTGATCGGCGCGTTCACCACCTCCAGCGACGCGGAGACCGGCGCCGGGCAGTTCACCTTCGACAACCTGGCGGACTCCGTCCAGGGCGGCTACCTGACGGCCATGCTGAGCAGCCTCAAGCTCTCCGCGCTGACCGCGCTGCTCGCCACCGCGCTCGGCCTGCCGCTCGCCCAGGCCGTCGTCACCTCCCGGCGCGGCTGGCTGCGCCAGGCGGTGCTCACCGCCTCCGGCGTGCTCGCCAACTTCGGCGGCCTGCCGCTCGCCTTCGCGTTCGTCGCCACCCTCGGCAACGCCGGCGAGATCACCAGGCTGCTGCACCTCACCGACCACGGCTGGTCGCTGTACTCCTTCACCGGCCTGACGATCGTGTACCTGTACTTCCTCGTCCCGCTGATGGTGCTCACCATCACGCCGGCCCTGGACGGCCTGCGGACCCAGTGGCGCGAGGCGGCCCAGAACAACCGGGCCACCACCGTCCAGTACTGGCTCCACGTCGCCCTGCCGATCCTGGCGCCCTCCCTGCTCGGCGGCTTCGTGCTGCTCTTCGGCAGCGCCTTCGCCGCCTACGCGACGGCCGCCGCCATGGTCGGCGCGACCGTCCCGCTGGTCAGCCGCTCGATCGCGGACGCGCTCTCCGGCAACGTGCTGGTCGGCCAGGGCAACCTCGCCCTCGCCCTCAGCCTCAACATGATCGTCGTGGCCGTCCTGGTGATGGCCGTGTACCTCCCCCTCCAGCGCCGGAGCGCCCGATGGCTCAGCTGACCACCCCCGCCCGCCCCGGCCGACGCACCGTGCGCTGGTGGCGCGGAGCCGTGCTGCTGCTCGCCGGCGTCTACTTCGTCGTCCCGCTCGCGGCCTCCTTCTGGTTCTCCATCGACGACCCCCAGGGCATCTCCTTCGCGGCCTACACCGGGCTGCTCTCCGCCCCCGGCTTCCTGGACAGCCTCTGGCTGACCCTCGGCCTCGCCGTGGTCACCGTCGTGGTGCTGCTGCTCCTGCTCGTCCCGGCGCTGATCGCCGTCCGGCTCGGCTCGCCGAAGCTGCGCCCGGTCATCGACGTGCTCTGCACCCTGCCGCTGGTCGTCCCCCCGGTCGCCCTGACCGCCGGCCTGATCGGCGTGCTCCGCTGGGGCCCGGACTACCTGATGGACACCCCGTTCTTCCAGACCTTCGTGTTCATCCAGGACCCGGACTTCCCGCTGGTGCTGGTCATCGCGTACGTCCTGATGGCCCTGCCGCTCGCCTACCGCGCACTGGACGCCGGCCTGCGCTCGATGGACGTGCGCACCCTGGTCGAGGCCGCCCGCAACTGCGGCGCGAGCTGGCCGCGCGCGGTGTTCACCGTCGTCCTGCCCAACCTGCGCGGGGCCCTGCTGAACGCCTCCTTCCTCACCCTGGCCCTGGTCCTCGGCGAGTTCACCACCGCCTCGATCCTCGGCTTCCAGCCCTTCCCGGTCTGGATCTACTCGGTCGGCAACAGCCAGGCCCACATGTCGGTCGCGGTCTCCATCCTGAGCCTGCTGCTCACCTGGCTGCTGCTGCTCCTGCTGGCCACCGCCGGGCGCGAGCGCCACGCCAAGACCGCCGCCTCCTGAACCCCCCGGAGTCACCAGTCATGACCACGCCCACCGCCATCGCCAACGGCGTCTCGCTCTCCCCCGGCAGCGCCACCGTCGAATTCCGCTCCCTGCGCCGCGCGTTCGGCGCCACCACCGCCCTCGACGGCCTGGACCTCACCGTCCACCCCGGCGAGCTGCTCGCCCTGCTCGGCCCGTCCGGCTGCGGCAAGACCACCGCACTGCGCATCCTGGCCGGCTTCGAGCAGCACGACTCCGGTGAGGTGCTGGTCGACGGCCGGGACATCACCTCGATCCCCGCGCACAAGCGCGACGCGGGCATGGTGTTCCAGTCCTACAGCCTCTTCCCGCACCTGACCGCCGTGGACAACGTCGCCTTCGGGCTGCGGATGCGCGGCACCGGCAAGGCCGAGCGCCGCAAGCGGGCCCAGGAGCTGCTGGAGCTCGTCGGCCTGCCGCACCGCGCCGACCACTACCCGCACCAGATGTCCGGCGGCCAGCAGCAGCGCATCGCGCTCGCCCGCGCGCTCGCCCTCCAGCCGCGCGTCCTGCTGCTGGACGAGCCGCTGTCCGCGCTGGACGCCAAGGTCCGCCTCCAGCTGCGCGACGAGATCCGCCGCCTCCAGCAGGAGCTGGGCATCACCACCCTGTTCGTCACCCACGACCAGGAGGAGGCCCTGTCGATGGCCGACCGGGTCGCGGTGCTGCGGGCCGGGAAGCTGGAGCAGTGCGCCACCCCGTCCGAGCTGTACGGCCGGCCGGCCACCGCCTTCGTCGCCGAGTTCGTCGGCACCATGAGCCGCATTCCGTGCACCCGCACCGCGGACGGCGTCGAGGTGCTCGGCCGCCGGCACGCGGTGGACGGCGAGATCCCGGCCGACGGCGAGCTCCAGGTGCTGGTCCGCCCGGAGAACGTCGCCCTGACCCCGGCCGAGGACGGCCCCGCGCTGGTGATGACCGCCTCCTTCCTGGGCGCCGTCACCCGGCTCACCGTCCGCCTGGACGACGGCACCGAGGTCAAGGCCGACCTGCCCACCGAGGCCGCCGCCGCCCTGCCGGCCGGCGCCCGGGCCGCGCTCACCCTGCCGGAGCGCCCGGTACTGGTGGACCGCCGCACCGCCTGAGAGCCTCGAACCTCCCCGCTCCGTCCGTAGGAGCCCCGAAGAACCACCGAAGGTACCGCCATGCCTGACTCCGCCCTGCCCGAAACCTCCGCCACGACCGGGACCCCGGCCACGTCCGGAGCCCCCGCCGCGCCCGTCTCCGCCCTGCCCGCCGCCGGCCTGCCCGCCGCCGTCCTGTTCGACATGGACGGCACCCTGGTCGACACCGAGCAGCTGTGGTGGCAGACCGCCGCCGAACTCGCCGAGGAACTGCACCGCCCGCTCACCGACGAGGACGCCCCCGAGGTGCTCGGCCAGGCCGTCGAGCACACCGCCGCCCACCTGCACAAGGTCAGCGGCACCACCCTCGACGAGGCCGCACTCGCCGCCCGGCTCGGCGATTCCTTCGCCGCCAAGGTCGCTGCCGAGACGGTTCCGCGCCCCGGCGCGCTCGCCCTGCTGGCCTCGCTGCGCGACGCCCGGGTGCCCACCGCGCTGGTCTCCGCCTCCCCTCGCCGGGTGGTGGACCTGGTGCTGTCCGCCATCGGCCGGAACTGGTTCGCCGTCACCCTGGCCGCCGAGGACACCGAGCGCACCAAGCCCGCGCCCGACCCGTACCTCGCCGCCGCCGAGCGGCTCGGCCTGGACCCGGCGGTCTGCCTCGCCGTCGAGGACACCCCGACCGGGGTCGCCTCCGCCACCGCGGCCGGCTGCGCCGTGCTCGCCGTGCCGTCCACCGCGGTACCGATGCCCCAGGGCGAGCGGATCACCCTGCTCGCCAGCCTGGAGCAGGCCGACCTCGCCCTGCTCGGGAAGCTCAGCGCCGCGCGCGGGGTTTGATCCCCCATGCCCTATCTCCTCCTCACCCTGGCGATCGTCAGCGAGGTCTGCGCCACCAGCTGTCTCAAGCTCACCGAGGGTTTCACCCGGTTCTGGCCGAGCGTGGGCGTGGCCGTCGGCTACGTCCTCTCCTTCGCCCTGCTCGGCCGCGCCCTCAAACACATACCGGTCTCGGTCGCCTACGCGGTCTGGTCCGGGGCCGGCACCGCGGCGGTCGCCGGGATCGGCATCGTCGCCTTCGGCGAGTCGCTGGGCCGGCTGCAATGGGTCGGCCTCGCCCTGATCATCGTCGGCGTGGTGGTCCTGAACCTCAAGGGCGGCCACTGAACCGTCGACGAGGCGGGCGGCGGGGCGGGGGGGGGCCCCGCGCCCGCCCCCCCCCCCCCCCCACGAGCGCGGGGCGGTGGAGGGGCGGGGCGGGCACCGCCGCCAAGAGGGGGTGGAGAGCTC
>NZ_JBEXWT010000121.1:10291-22665 GCF_040629945.1 Kitasatospora sp. NPDC005856
CGACGACGGCGGCCTGGCGGAGCAGCATTCCGGCGAGCCGTCTGGCCTCGTCCGCCGCCTGCCGGTTTCCGGGCGTGACCGGCTCAGTCGGCCGCCACCCGGAAGCCGATGTTGCCGGCCGAACTGTCGGGGGTGTTGGAGCTGCGCGCCGCCACCCGGTAGCGGTTGCAGTACGACGCGTGGCACATGTGGGAGCCGCCCCGCATCACCCGCGCCGTGCCGTCCGGCGGGCCGACGGGATCGCGGCGCGGGGCGTCGGGGCGCCGGTGGAACCCGGGGCTGAACCAGTCGGCGCACCACTCCCACACGTTGCCGACGGTGTTGTACAGCCCGTAGCCGTTGGGACGGAAGGCGGTCACCGGGGCCGTGCCCCGGTGACCGTCGGCGGCGGTGTTCAGCGTGGGGAAGACGCCCTGCCAGGTGTTGCACCGGTACCGCCCGTCCGGGGTGAGATCGTCTCCCCACGGGTAGCGGGCCTGCTCCAGGCCGCCGCGAGCGGCGTACTCCCACTCGGCCTCGGTGGGCAACCGGGTGCCGGACCAGGCGCAGTACGCCTGCGCGTCGTGCCACGAGACGTGGACGACGGGGTGGTTCTGCCGGGAGGTAACCGTGGAACCCGGCCCCTCGGGCGTCCGCCAGGTCGCACCCGCGACCGCCCGCCACCACGGGACGGCCTCCACCGCCGGTGAGGCGCCCACGAGTTCGGGCGCCAGGAAGCCCTCGAAGACGTACGAGAAGCCGAAGGTCTCGGCCTCGGTGCGGTGGCCGGTGTCCTTGACGAAGGTCGCGAAGGCCGCGTTGGTCACCGTGGTCGGTGCGATCCGGAACGGGCCCAACTCGACGGCGCGTACCGGTCCTTCGCCGTCGGCCGGGTAGCCCTCCTGGTCGTCCGCGCCCATCAGGAAACACCCGCCGGCCAGTTCGGTCAGCTGCCGCGCCACCCGCGCGGCCCGGTGGGCGGCGGGCGGCGGGGCTCCCGGCGCGGCGGGCCCGGGCTCCCCTCGGCCGGGGGTGCAGCAGGACGTGGGGGTGGTCGGCACGGATGCTCCTCGGGAAGGGTCGGGTGCCCGGGGGCGGCGGCCGTCCGCCGCCCCCGGGCCGTCGGGCCCACGGGTCGGGTCAGGCGATCCGGTCGGCGGCCAGCCGGTCGGCCAACTCCGGTATGCCGAGCACCTGTTCGTCTTGAGGGCTGGCCTGGTGGAGCAGGTTGGTCAGCTGGTACGGGTCGCCCGACAGGTCGTAGTACTCACGGAACTTCACCTCGCCCGTCCCGGACACCGCGCCGTTGGAGTCGGTGTGCAGCGCGTAGTACTCGGTGTACTGCTTGCCCTTGGCCACGTACGAGGACCAGGTGGGCGGACCGCCCGCCGCGGTGCCCTGCTTCCACCACTCCACCAGCAGGTGGTCCCTGCTGTACGCGGTGAGCAGCGAGTGGCCGTCCTGCGGGGTGTCGGGCGCGATCCCGACGGCGTCGAGGATCGTCGGGGCGACGTCGATGTTGGCGACGATCCGGTTGTCGACCGTGCCCGCGCCGAGCCCGCCGGCCGGCCACGACAGGTAGAACGGCACCTCGTGGGCCGGGGAGTAGGGCACGGACTTCTTGAGCCAGCCGTGGTCGGCCCACGTGTAGCCGTTGTCGCCGAGGTAGATGACGAGGGTGTTGTCGAGCTGGCCGAGCGCCACCAGCTTGTCGTGGATCGCCTGCACCGCGTCGTCGACGGAGAGCAGGGTGCGCAGCTGGCGGGTGCGCACCGCCTGGGCGTCGGCGAGCGTGGCGGTGGCGTTCTGGATGTAGGCGGGCTTGTCGCTGCGGTCGCCCTCGGGCACCGAGGGACGTCCGTTCCACGGCGGGACGGCGGTGTTCGCGTACTGGGGGGCCGGCACGTTGGGCTCGTGCGAGGCGAACGGGGTGACGTAGGCGAACCAGGGGCGGGTGTCGGTGGCGGCCCGGTCGAGGAACGCCAGGGTGCGGCTCCTGATGATGTCGGTGGTGTAGCCGGCGAGGGTCTGCACGGCCCCGTTGATGTTCCAGTCGGCGTCGGTGTAGGCCGGCCGGAGCAGCGCCCACTCGTCGAAGTGCGGCGGATTGTCGGACAGCGTCCAGGAGTTGAGGTACTTGCCGAACAGGCCGGTGCGGTAGCCGGCCTGCTTGAGGTAGCGCTGGACGGTGGTGTGCTGGTCCAGGCTGTACGAGGCCGCGTTGTTGCGCACGCCGTGGTTGTGGGCGTAGCGGCCGGAGAACACCGAGGACCGCGAGGGAGCGCAGAGCGGCGTGGTGACGTGGCCGTCGGTGAAGCGGACGCCGTTGCCGACGATCCAGTTCACGGTCTGCGGAGTGGCCCACTCGGTGTGCTTGGGCTGGTCGTCGGTGACGATCAGCAGGATGTTGGGCCGGGTCGCGCCGGCCGCGGCGGCCGGACTCGCGGCCGCCAGTTGGAGTGCCGTCGGGGCGGCGGCAGCGGCCGCGACGGCCGCGGCACCGGCGAGGAAACCGCGCCGACCGACCCCGGGCGAACCATTCGTTTCCGAATCACCTGTCTTGCTCACTGAATTTCCTCCATGCTCTTCGGCAATTCCGGTCGCGGCCGCGCAGGGAGATTCAGCCGGGCCGTGCCGAAATCGTTCACGGGGAAGCGGCTCACCGGTCCGCACGACGCCCGCACCCGTACCCCGGACGGCACTCACGGGAAGGGCGACTCACGGGGATCCGCTGTGAAGGAACCGGGGCACCTCACCGACCTGCACGAACAGTGCGGATGCGAGCCACCCCGAGGAAGTCCGACGCACTGCGGCCGGCCCCCGTCCACCCGTCCGGGAACCGCCGCCGGCTCACGCCGGAACGGCCGTACAGAGGGCGCTCGCGAGCCGTCCGAAATCGACGTGCCGGCGAGCAGCCAGGAAATCTCCAGCTGCCATGCGGGTGACTCTAGGAGCCCTCGGCGAACGCTGGCAATACCCGGGCGCTTTTGTTTCCGCGCCGTGTCGGATATCCGGCCGCAGGTTTCCGCGCGCCGACGGCCGGGTGACGGCACGGCTCGGACCGACGGTCCGTCACATCAGTCGCCACGTACGCCAACTCGCCTGCCCCGCAAGGAAGTCGGACGTGCCGACCGCCCGCCCCGGACGCTTCGCTACGGTGTCCCCCATGACGGACCCCCGGCCCCATCACTACCGCTTCGTCCACCGCGAGCTCGCCCGCCAGGTACTGGAGTTCGGACCGCGCGTGGCCACCCCGACCCCGGACGGCAACAGCCTGCTGCCCGTCGTCACCCAGATCTGGGACGACCTCGGCGCCGCCCTGCCGCCCGGGGACCGCCTGCCCCACCACGGCCTCGACTGCCGGCACCTGTCGGTCGACGGCCACCACATGCTGCTGGTCACCCTGCCCACCCCGGTCGGCGCCACCGAGGCCCACTTCGTCGCCGCCGTCCAGCCCCAGGGCGCCAGGGCCGTGCGCTACGTGACGCTGGAGCACGCCTTCAGCCCGCTCGACGGCAGCCCCGGCACCGCCCTCGGCGAGTGGACCACCGAGAGCCACCTCAACCACGGCCCGGGCCCGTCGCCCGTAGCCGAGCTGTTCGTCAGCGCCGTGGTGCAGCTCGTCACCCCGAAGAAGCGCGGCTTCTGGCGCCGCTGAGACCCGACCGAACGCGCACCCCTCCGGGCCGGGCCGCCGACGTCAAGAAGGCGTCGACGGCCCGTAAAAGTCCCGCAAACATCCGCCTCCGGCCCCGGCGACGACGATCACCGGCGCACTGGCCGGGGCTATGCTCGCCCGGTCCGACGAACCACGCATCGGGGGGCGAAAGTGTCCGACTTCAAGGTCAGTACCGAATTCCTCGCCAAGTTGGCACAGGACCTCAAGGGCTGCGGCGACGAACTCGACCAGGGACTCAAGGCGTTCGAGGCGGCCGGCCACACCGGCACCGGCTTCGACTTCCTGGACGAGGCCTGCGGGCACTTCAAGGACAAGTGGCAGTTCGGCCTGAAGAAGGTCCGCGAGTGCGTCAAGGCCCTGGACGAGGGCCTGGAACAGGTGCAGAAGAACTACGACGGCACCGAGCAGAGCATCGTCAAGGTCCTCGCCCCGGCGGGGCAGTCGTGACCGCCCCCACGCCGGCGGCGCCGGACTGGTCCGGCCTCGGCTTCGACCCCACCCCCGGCGACTCCGCCGCCGTCACCGCGCTCAGCACCAGCCTGCGCCGGGTGGGCCAGCACCTGAGCGGCGTGCACACCACGCTCTCCCAGATCTCCGCCAACGAGGGCCAGTGGACGGGAGAGGCCGCCAAGGCCTTCTCGAAGCAGTTCGGCAAACTGCCCGGCTACCTCCAGGACGCCGCCGACTCGATCACCGCCGCCTACACGGCGCTCGACGTCTGGTACAAGGCGCTGACCGAACACCAGCCCAAGGCAGCCGAGTTGGCCGCCTCGGCGGTCGCCGCCAAGAAGAGGAAGGACGAGGCGGACAAGGCCCACAGCGCCGCGGCCGCCGACCCCGACCTCCAGCTCGCCGGCCGGTACTTCCCCGACGACGCCGGCCTCGCCGCCGCCGAACAGCGCTACAACAAGGCCAAGGGCCACCTGGACGCGGCCGCCAACCTGCTCAGCAGCGCGAGCACCGAGCTCTCCGGCCTCCAGAAGCAGGCCCACGAACTCGCCGGGACCCACAAGTCCGACGCCCGGAAGACGGCCGAGGCCGTCCGCAAGGCCGCCGACAGCAAGGCCCCGCCGGAGCCGGGCTGGCTCAGCAAGGTCGGCGACTGGTTCAAGAACCACGGCGCGGACCTGCTGACCGTCGCAGCCGGCGTCTGCGGCGTCGCGGCGATCTTCTTCCCCGCCTTCGCGCTGCCCGCGCTCCTGTTGAGCGCCGCCGCCGCGGGCGCGCACGCGACCCAGTACGCGGTCAAGGGCCAACTGTGGCCGCCGCAGAAGAACATCGGCAACTGGCTGACCCTGGGCGGCGACGTCCTCGGCGCGATCCCCGGCGTGGGCGTCGCGGCCAAGGGCGTGACCGCCGTCCGGGAGGCCCGTGCCGCCGGTGCGGGCGTGCGCGGCGCGGTCTCCGCCGGATCCACCGAGGTCCGCACCGTCGCCCGGGGGATCGACCCGGCCAACCCTGTCTTCACCACCGCGATCGAGAAGCCGGCCATCAAGCTCGGAGTCTCCAAGGCCACCGCGATGAACGTCTCCGACGGCGTCCAGGCCGCCACCACCGTTGGACTCAACGCCCCCACCGCGTACGCGCTCACCCAGGACAACCCGAGCGACAACCTCGCCGGCGCGGTCAACTACACCACCGGCGGCAACAGCGTCGTCGGCTCGGTGGGCATGATGGCCGGAGGCGGCAAGGCCAACGTCATCGTCGGCAGCGTGTCCACCGTCGGCAACCTGCTCGGCATGGGCGGATGGGCGGCCGGCTATGGCCGTTGAGACCTCGGGGGCCACCACCCCGCCGCTCTGGCTCGACCTGCCCGCGGGCTTCACCACCGTCGACCTGGACGAGGACCCGGGCGACCGGATGGCCCGGGCCGCGGAGCGGCTGGACGCGCTCTTCCCCGACGCCGGGGCCGAACAGAAGCTCGCTGCCGTGATCGCCTCCGAGACCGCGCTCCAGGCCCAGCTGCGGGAAGGCGCCGTCCACGTCTCCGGCTGTCTGGTCCGGGCCTCGGACGGTGGTCCCATCCACGGCGTGCTCTCCGTCTTCCTCCGCCCGCAGGACCTCGGCGAGCCGGGCGGCTACCCGGCGCGGGTCGCCGCCGAACTGGCCGAGGCCTGGCCGGACGCCGACGTCGGCGTGGTGGAACTGCCGCTCGGCCGCGCCGCCCTGGCCGCCCGCGAGCTGACCGTCCCGGTGCCCGGCGCGGTCTGGGGCGTGCCGGAATCGGCCGTCAGCACGGTCCGCCAGCTCGAACTGCTGCTCCCGCACCCGTGGAGCCCGCACGTGGTCGCCGCCGTCTTCACCACCGAGGACGTCGACCACTGGGACGAGTGGCTGCCGCTGGTCGCCGCCGCGTACCGGGGCATCTCCTTCTACCCCCCGCTCGACGGGACGGGCGGCACCCTGTCGCCCGAGCGGCAGGACACCATCCGGAAGGCCTTCGGGTGACACTCGACCAGCCCGTCCAGGGCGCTCGGAGCGGGCCGCGCCGGCTCGGGGGCGCGGTGGGCATCATCGCGCTCTCCACCGCCGTGCTCGTCGCCGTCATCGCCCTGGACGTCTACGTCAACACGTTCCTCGCCACCCTGGTGGGGCTCGGCTACCCCCTGGTGATGCTGATCGCGTTCGCCCTTCGCCGCGACGCCGACACCAACCCCGTGTTCCAGAAGAGGATGTTCGCCTGGAGCACGGGCATCTGCGCCGTCGCCTTCGTCGCGTACCTCTCGGGTTCCGCCGCCTGGACCAACCTGATCCTGGGCGCGGGCCGCACCGTGGACGCCGTGGTCCTCAGCGAGAAGGTCACCGACTCGCTCCACGGCACCGGGCGGGCGTACACCCTCGCCTCCACGGAGCTGAACGACGAGGTCCCGGGCGGCCCGCTCGTGGAGCGCGACGCCCTGTTCCAGCGCGGTGACGTGGTCACCGTCCGGATGGACCCGGCCGGGCGGGTCGCCCCCAAGCTCCCCGGCGAGGTCGACTCCTCCGCCTACCTCCTGCTGTTCCTGGGCTGCAACGTCCTGATCGACGGCACCGTGCTCTGGTCCGTGCGCAGGCCCGGACCGGCGCCCGCCTGAGCCGGGCGGGCGCCGTGCGGCGCCCGCCCGTCGCCCGTGCGGAGGTCAGCCCAGCAGGGTGGGAAGTCCGGCGATCGAGCCGAGGACGTGGGTCGCGCCGTCGGCCCGCAACCGGGCCTCGTCGTGGGCACCGGTGAGGACGCCGGCGACGATCGAGGCGCCGGCCCGGGTGCCGGTCAGCATGTCGTAGCCGGTGTCACCGGCGACGGCGATCCGGCGGACCGAGTCGGTGCCGGTGCGCAGCAGCGCGGTGAGCACCATGTCGGGGTACGGGCGGCCGCGGCCGGCCTCGGCGGGGCAGAGGGTCAGGTCGGCGACGGACTGCCAGCCCAGGGCGTCCAGGATGCGGTCCTGGGTGGTCCGGGAGAAGCCGGTGGTGAGGACCACCTTGCGGCCCTGGCCGCGCAGTTCGGCGATGGCCTCGGCGGCGCCGGGCAGGGCGGCGCAGTGGCCGGCGCCGACCAGGTCGTCGTAGGCGGCCTCGAAGGCGGCGTTGGCCCGCTGGGCCTTCTCCTCCTCGCCGAACAGGTGCCGGAAGACGGAGATCTTGGACTCGCCCATGGTGGCCCGGACGTGGGCCAGCATCGGGTCGAACTCCGGGCTGCCGGCCTCGACGCCGAGCTTCGCCGCGGCCGCGGTGAACGCCTGCTCGACGAGGCCGTCGTCGGCGACGGTGGTCCCGGCCATGTCGAGCACGACCAGGCGGATGTCGGTGGTCACAACAACGTTCCTTACAGGTTGGCGAGTTCGGCGGTGGTCTCGGCGATGGCGGGCGAGCAGGTCATGCCACGGCCGCCGGGGCCGGTGACCAGCCAGACGGCGTCGCGCAGGCGCTCGCGGTGGACGACCCGGGTGGTGTCGACGCACTGCGCGTACACCCCGGCCCAGCGGCGGCGGATCCGCGGCATCGGGCGCCCGAGCAGTTCCTCGACGACGCCCACCAGGTGGTCGTACGGGTCCTCGACGACGTCGAAGCCGAACGGCTGGTCGTACTCGTGGGTGTCGCCGATGGTCAGACCGCCGTCGCGGCGCTGGACCATCAGCAGCTGCATCTTGTGCTCGGCGGCGACCGGCGGCTGCGGCTGGGTCTCGCGCAGCCGGTCCAGGGCGGTGCCGGCGAACGCCGGGTAGTAGCGGAAGCTGTCGCCGTCGGCGACGGAGGTGGTGAGGGTCTCGCCGAGCGGGTCGGTCTGCATCATCTGGAGGCGGACCCGGCGGACCGGCAGGGCGGGGGCGAGTTCGCGGACCAGGCCGCCGATCCAGGCGCCGGTGCAGAGGATCACCAGGTCGCCGGTGTGGACGTCGCCGTGGTCGTCGCGGACGGCGTTCTCGCCGATCACCTCGCGCACCTCGCGCCCGGGCAGGAAGGTGTACCGGCCGGTGGCCTCCAGGGCCGCGCGCAGCGCGCGCTGGGCGGTGCGGGGTTCGACGGCGGCGTCGCGCTCGCACCACAGGGCGCCGAGCAGCTTGCCGCGCAGGGCCGGGTTGACGGCGCGGGTCTCGTCCGGGCCGAGCAGCTCGTAGCCGCGGGCGGCGGCGTCCGGCAGGGTCAGGGCCTGCTCGGCGACGGCGAGTTCGGCCTCGGTGCGGATCGCGGTGAGCGACCCGTTCGCCCGGAAGCCGAGGTCCGGGACGCGGGCGCCGATGGACTCCCACAGTTCGCGGGCGCGCAGCGCGGTGTCCAGCTCCTCGCCCTGCGCCCGGCCGCTGACCCAGACCAGGCCGAAGTTGCGCACCGAGGCGCCGCGCGCCTCGGTCTCGCGCTCCAGGTGGACGACCTCGTGGCCGCGCTCGACGGCCTGCCAGGCGTGCATGCTGCCGAGCACGCCTGCTCCTACGACGATGACTCTCATGCGTCCAGGCTGGTGCGCCCGGGTGTCCGAGGGGCGTCGGGACGCCGTCCCGCAGATGAACCACCTGGGAAGTTGTACAGACAACCTGCCCAGGTCTTTCGGTGGCGACCGGACCGGCTGGGGCGTGTCGGGTCACTAGGACCGCACCACCCGCGCCCGCAGGTAGTTGCGCCGGCCGAAGTTCGGCTCGTCCACCGCCGTCAGCTCCTCCACCTGGAACCGGTACAGCGCCGCCGCTCCGCCGCCGGTCAGGAACTGCCGCCGGACGTCCTCGTCCTGCGCGAAGGCCGGGTAGCGCCCCTGGTAGGCGGCCAGCGCCGCCTCGGCCTGCCGCCCCCAGGCCTCGCTCGCGCTGCCGGTCAGCTGGAGGCCGCGCAGCTGCTCTCCGAAGACCGGCGGCGGCAGGAAGACGGTGGCGGCGGCCCGGGCCTCCTCGGCCAGGTGGTGGCTGTGCCGGGTGGAGCGCTCGCTGACGAAGGAGAGGACGAGGTCGTCGTCGTACGCGAAGAAGGCCAGATTGGCGTGCGGGCCGTGCTCGTGGCCGGCGGTGGCGAGGGTGAGCACCATGGCCTCGGCCAACAGCCCCTCGACGCCCTCGTGCAGCAGGTCCCCCGGCCAGTCCCCCTGCGTGATGTCGAGTCGGTACGGCATTCGGCACTCCCTCCACTGGCACGCCCTGCGCCCTCGCGCCCGAGCACGACTGAGCCGGGCGGGCGCCCCCGGAGGGGGCTCCACGCCCGGCTCACATGCTCCACCCGTCGTCCGAAACCGGACAAGGGGCGGGCGGACACCGGCCCGGTGCTACCGGGACCCGTACGGCGCGTACCCGCGGGCCGCCACCGACGGCACCCCCGGCCCGAGCAGCGGCCGCAGCGCGCCCGCCCGCATCCGGTCCACCAGCGGTCCGCAGCGACCGGCGACCGGCGCCAGCACCACCGCGACCAGCAGCCCGACCAGCGCGCCCACGGCCACGTCGTGCGGGTAGTGCACGCCGACCCAGACCCGGGAGGCGGCCATCAGCACCGCGAACAGGCCGGCCACCGCGCCGAGCCGCCGGTCGACGAACCAGAGCGAGGCCGCGGCGGCGAAGGCGATCACCGAGTGGTTGCTCGGGAACGACCAGTCCCCGGGGCCGGGGCAGGCCTCCAGGGTGACGCTGCCGGGGATCTGCGCGCACGGCCGGAGTTCCTCGACGCCGTCCTTGAACAGCGAGTTGACGCCGTACGCGACGACCACGATCAGCGGCGAGGCGAGCACCCTGGCCATCACGGCCGAGTCCGCGCCGCGCGCCCGCCACCACGCGTAGAGCATGAAGACCGCGAACAGCCCGAGGCCGAGCGCCGACCAGACCTTGATCAGCTCGTCCAGCCAGTGCGGGGCCGACTGCGCCCAGCCGTTGACCCGGCTGTACAGGCCGCCGTCGATCCCGCTGCCGTCGTACACGGCGAGCACCCGGGAGGACATCACGCGTCACCTCCGTGACGTCGCGCCTTACGGGCGCGGAACAGTTCGAGAACAAGGGGGAGCACGGAGACAACTACTACCAGACCGATGATCGGCAGCAGATATCGGTCGATACTGGGGACGGACGAGCCGAGCCCGTACCCGGCGAGGACCACGCCGACCGTCCAGACCACACCTCCGGCGACCTGCCAGAGGGTGAACGAGCGGGCGGGGACGTCGAGCACGCCGCAGAGCGGATTCAGCACCGTACGGACCACCGGGATGAACCGGGCCAGCACGATCGCCTTGCCGTGGCCGTACTTGCCCAGTAGCTCCTCGGCCCGGGCCACGCCCTCCAGCAGGCTCTTGCGCCTGGTCCGGGCGAGCAGCGTCCGACCGCCGCGCCGGCCGATGAGGTAGCCGACCTGGGCCCCGACGAGCGCCCCGACCAGGGCGGCGGGCAGCACCTGCCACAGGTGCAGCTGCGGGCCCTTGGTGGCGCCGGGCACGCAGAGCAGTCCTGCGGTGAACAGCAGCGAGTCGCCGGGCAGGAAGAAGCCCACCAGCAGGCCGGTCTCGGCGAACAGCACGACGGCGATGCCGAGCGCGCCGAACGCGGCGAGCAGTGAGGACGCGTCCAGCGGGTTCACCGCGAGGTGAACGGCCGGATCGGCGAGGAACTGGAGCAAGGCCGACGGACCTCCCGTACGTTGGGGGGCGGTTCGCATCGGAACCCGCCCCGACCGTCTACAGTTGCGTAGACGGTCTACATGACTGTAGACGAAACTTGGAGGAAGCGCCGCCATGCCCGACGTACCGTCCGCCCGCCGGCCCGCCGGGGAGCTGGAGGCCGAGGTGCTGGCCGCCCTCTGGTCGGCCCGGCAGCCGATGACGCCGCAGGACGTCCAGGCCGCGCTCGGCGGGGACCTCGCCCGCACCACCGTCGCGACGATCCTGGGCCGGCTGTTCGACAAGGGGACGGTCGTCCGCACCCGGGCCGGCCGGGCCTACGCCTACACCCCGACCGTCCAGGACAACGCGGGGCTCGCCGCGCGCCGGATGCACACCGAGCTCGGCCGGGAGGCCGACCGCTCCACCGTGCTGGCCCGCTTCGTCTCCGACCTCTCCGCCGAGGACGAGCAGCTGCTGCGCGAACTGCTCGGCGACGGCGCCCCGGAGACGGACCCGGCCGGGGTGGACGCGGCGGCGGAAGCGGCGGGGCCGAGCGCCCAGGGCCTGGGCCTCGCGGGGCCGAACGCCGAGGGCCTGGGCGTGGCGGGCCCGGGCACGCCCGGAGCGGCTGACACGCCCGGAGCAGCCGGCCGATGATGCTCGCCGTCTGGGTCCCGCTGCTGCTGCCCTTCCTGGCCGTTCCACTGGCCCGCCGCCTCGCCGAGGCGCTGTCACCGCGGGCCGCCGCCTGGATGCTGGCGGGCAGCACCACCGTGCTGGCCGGCGGCACCCTCTGCTCGCTCGGCCTGCTGGCCGCCGCCGGGCTGCTCCAGCTCCCGCCCGTCGCCGCCCTCGGCCACCTCTCGCTGCCCTGGCTCACCGCCGCCGCGCCCGACGCGCCGTTCGCGGCCGCGCTCGCCGCCCCGGCGCTGCTCGCGCTCGGCGCGCTGGCCGTGCGCACCGCCCGCCGGCGGCAGCGGGAGCTGCGCACCGCCCGGGCCGCGCTCCCGGCCCACCACGGCCACGCGGAGCCGCTCGACGGCCGGCTCGCCGATCACGCCGACCGCCACCGTACGGACCGGACCGGCGCCCACCGGCCGGACCGCGCCCCCTCCCTTGTCCAGCATTCGGACATGCGCCCCCCGCACGCCTCCGTGCGCCGGTCGCGCCCCTGGGCACGGCCGACCGCCCTCCGCCGGACGACCGCCCTCCGCCGGGCCACCGCACTGCTCCGGCCCACCGCACTGCTCAGGCCCACCGGCCACCCGCTCACCGTGCTGGACGACGAGTGCGCCGACGCCTTCGCCCTGCCCGGCCGCCTGCGCCGCCCCGGCCGACCGGGCGAGCCCGGCCGGATCGTGGTCACCGCCGGCATGCTGCGCGCCCTCGACGGCCCCGAGCGCTCCGCCCTGCTCGCCCACGAACGGGCCCATCTGACCGCCCGCCACCACCTCTTCCTCGCCCTCGCCGAGCACGCCGCCGACATCCACCCGGCACTGCGCCGACTGCGCGCGCCCCTCGGGTACCACCTGGAGCGCTGGGCCGACGAGGTCGCGGCCGCCCGGGTCGGCGACCGCGCCGTGACCGCCCGCGCGGTCGGCCGGGCGGCCTTGGCCGCGAGCCGTTCCCCCTGGCCGGCCCGCCCCCGGACGGTCGCCACCGCCCACTCCGGCC
>NZ_JBEXWT010000122.1:0-13384 GCF_040629945.1 Kitasatospora sp. NPDC005856
ACGAGTACGAACAGGCGTACTGGGCGAGACTGGAGCAAGCCCCTCAAGCCGCCTGATCACACGATCGCGGACTCCACGGAAGTCGGGGCAGCTCACTCGGCGACGCCGCCCACGCCAAGCCCTGGCTGGTCCTCGTCGCCGTCTTCGTCTCACTGCCGTTCACCACCTACACCCTGCTGGCCGGCCTCCAGACCGTCCCCGCCGAGGTCCACGAGGCGGCCAGGGTCGACGGCGCCACGCCCTGGCAGACCTACCGCAAGGTCACCCTGCCGCTGCTGCGCCCCGCCTTCCTGGTCGGTCTGGTGATCAACCTGATCAACGTCTTCAACTCGTTCCCGGTCATCTGGGGCATGACCCAGGGCGGCCCGAACGCCGACACCGCCACCACCACCGTGTTCATGTACATGCTGCGCGGCTACGACGTCGCCGAGTCCGCCGCCATGTCCGTCGTCAACTTCGTCGTCGTGATCCTCATGGTGATCGTCTTCCTCAAGGTCAGCCGCTGGAACGGGGAGGAGAGCTGATGGCCACCCTCCAGTCGCCGCCGACGACCCGGCGCCCCCGCGCGCGGACCGTCCTGCTCACCGCGCTGGCCTGGGCGCTCGCCGCGCTCTTCGTGCTCCCGTACGTCGAGATGCTGATCACCGGCGGACGCCCGGCCGCCGAGCTGCGGGACAACTCCTATCTTCCGACCCACTTCGACTGGTCCCCGTTCACCAAGGTCTGGAGCGAGACCACCCTCGGCCAGAACCTCCGGACCACCCTGCTGGTGGCCGGCGGCTCGACCCTGCTCGTCCTGCTGGTCGCCCTGCCCGCCGCGTACTACACCGCCCGGGTGCGCTTCCGCGGCCGCAAGGCCTTCCTGCTGCTGGTGCTGGTCACCCAGATGTTCCAGCCCACCGCCCTGCAGGTCGGCCTCTACCGCGAGTTCTTCGCGCTCGACCTGCTGGACACCCCGATCGTCCTGGTGCTCGCGAACGCCGCCTTCAACCTGGCCTTCGCGATCTGGATCCTCAGCGCCTACATCGGTTCGATCCCGATGGAGCTGGAGGAGGCCGCGATGATCGACGGCAACGGCCGCCTCGGCGCGCTGTTCCGCGTCACCCTGCCGCTCGCGCTGCCGGGCGTGGTCACCGCCGTGATCTTCACGTTCATCTCGGCCTGGAACGAGTTCATCATGGGCCTGACCCTCACCAACTCGCCCGACCGGCAACCGCTCACCGTCGGCATCAACAACATGATCGGCGCCTACAGCGTGCAGTGGAACCACGTGTTCGCCGCCTCGCTGGTGGCCATCGTGCCGGTGGTCGTCCTCTTCGCGGTGATCGAACGGCACGTGGTCTCCGGACTCACCGCCGGCTCGGTCAAGTAGGCCACACCACCACCGGGCCACGCGGTGCGGCGGCTGACCCCGCGTCATCAGGATAAGTTCGGGACCGAACCGCTACACGAGAGAGGCGAACAGCGACTGTGGACATCCGGATCGAACCGCTGGGCGATCACGAGTACCTCGTGCGTTTCCCCACCGCCGGTGAGGAGATCACCTCCCGCTTCCAGGCCAGTGAGGCCACCGTCGACCGGCTGAAGGCCCCGGGCGCAGGTGAGGAGCGCATCGTGGCCGAGACCGCCCTGTTCCTCACCAGGCGACAGCCGGTGATCGACATCCCGCCGATGATCGACCTCGACGACGTCGCGGCCGCCTACGGCGACGACTACCTGGACGAACTCGGCAGCCGCCTGAACTCGCTGTGACCGTGGTCCCGGCGGGGCGTCGCCACCCCCATCAACGCGCCGCCGAGGAGACCGACCCGCACGGACACCAGCCGGGCGGAGATCCGTGACAACGCCATCGACCCCGGCAGCCACCAGTGCCGGGGTCGATGGCGTTGACGACCCGCTCGGGACCTGTTAATAAATGAACAGCCATTTATTAACCTGTTGCAGTCGATCATGAGAGGAGGAACCAATGCCACGACCACGCGCTACCAGTGACGCCGACATCCTTGCCGCCACTGGGCGCGCCGTCGGCGCGCACGGTCCCGGCAGGCTCACTCTGGCGCATGTCGGCGCCGAGGCGGGGGTCTCGCCGGCGACCCTGTCGCAGCGGTTCGGGTCCAAGCGGGGCCTGCTGCTGGCGTTCGCCGCGGACGCTGCCGCGCATGCCACCGCGCCCTACCGGAGCGCCAGGGCCGAGCACGACTCGCCCCTGGCGGCGCTGCACGCCGTCGCCGAGGAATTCGCCGGCCACATGTCCACCTCCGAGGAGATGGCCAATCACCTCGGCATGCTCCAACTCGACCTGTCCGATCCCGAGTTCCGCGTCCATGCCGCCGCTTACACCCGCGCGGTGGACGCCGCGCTGCAAGAGCTGCTCACCGATGCCGTGGAGAAGGGCGAGCTCCCGCCCGCCACCGACGTACCGCGCCTCGCCCGCTCCGTCAAGATCACCACTGACGGCTCCCTGCTGCGGTGGGCTCTCACCGGCGACGGCGATCCCGCCGCCCTGCTCCGCGCCGACCTTGACCACCTGTTTGGGAGGACCTCATGACCTTCAGCGCCACCGTCTTCATCGGCACCAGCCTCGACGGCTACATCGCCCGCCCCGACGACGACATCGAATGGCTGACCTCCCGCGGTGAGAAGGCCGGCGACCTCGGCTTCTTCGAGTTCCTCGACTCGGTCGACGCCGTGATCATGGGCCGCAACACCTACGACAAGGTCATCGGCTTCGGCAAGGAGAACTGGCACTACGGCGACCGCCACGTGGGCGTCCTGAGCACCACGCTGCCCGAGGACGCCGACCCGCGCATCACCGTCTACCGGGACATGGACAGCCTCCTCGCCGATCTCGACCGGCGCGGGATCAAGCACGTCTATCCCGACGGCGGACGTCTCATCCAGAGCTTTATCCGCGCTGGTCGCGTCGATGCGTTCATCATCAGCGTCGCCCCGGTCCTGATCGGGGCCGGCCACCGGCTCTTCGGCGAGCTGACCAAGGACGTCCCGCTCCGCCTGGACTCCACCGCCGACGTCGGCGGCTTCGCCCAGCTGCGCTACACCCTGGAGAAGTAGGAGCCCACTCGGGCTCCCCGGCGATGCCGCGCGAGAGCCGGCCGGCGGACAGGTTTCCGTCATCGCGTCTCGGAGGCCGACCGGTCGGCGGCCACCGGGTCCGGGGGCTGGGAACGGCGGCGGTCGGCCCCAGGTCGAGGCGCTTGTCCATATCCAGACGGAAGGTGCCGTATGGGCTGACGTTCGACCAGACGACGCCCAAGACGGGGAAACGGGGCCCGTCCAGATACCCGCGACCTCCCTTGCGGCTGTTGTCCGAGCCAGGACTCCAGGGCCCACTCGAGCGATCCGACCGCGGCCGGGGCCCTGGGCGCCCGGAGCCTTTCGACCTCACCGCTCCCGACCCCTGGAAGCATGGCGGATGTCCTGTCAAACTGCCTGCCTCACAGCCTACTTGGGAAGGAACGAGCCATGTCGAACGGCGAAGTGCGCAGACCGCCGGCGCGGCGGCTACGGGCGCTGCTCAGCCTGCTGGTCCTGGCCGCGGCCGCACTGCTGGCGGGGCCGGTGCCGTCCGCCGCGGCGGCGGCGACCGAGGCGGAGGTGTACTACATCGGGGACGACGGGGGTCTGTGGAGCTACCAGTACTCGGACACCGCCGGCAGCTGGAGCGCGGCCGCTCGGCGCGGGCCGGCCGCCCTCGCCCCGCCGGGCGCGCGGGTGGCGGCGGTGCGGGTGCCGGGCCACCGGCCCGTGGTCTACTTCGCCGCGACGGACGGCTCGCTGTACGAGTACTGCGCCGACTACCCGGCCTCGGCGCCGTTCTCGATCAGCGCCGCGGCCACGGCCGAGCCCGGCGGGCGGATCACCGCCGCGTGGGCGGGCACCCGGCTGACCCTGGTCACCGGCGCCTGGACGGGCTCCACGACGGCGGCGACACCGGCGTCCCCGGCGGCGGCCCCGACTACGGCAGCCCCGGCGGCGGCCGCGCAGTTCAACGACGCGTGCCTCCCGATGACCGTGGACTGGCGCCAACTCCCCGCCCCCGCCTACCCGTCCTCGGAGGCGGCCTCCTTCGCCGTCTCCGACCGCGCCGGGATCTTCACGATCGGCGACACCGGCGGTGTGACCGTCGGCTGGACGTCGCAGGCCACCGGCGGGATGACCACCTACAGCGTCGCCCCGGCGGGCAGCGCCCGACCGGGCGGCGGCATCGCGGTGGCCCCCGGAACCACCTCCGGCACCGTGTCGGTGTTCTTCGCCGGCCGTGACGGACGGCTCAACCGGGCGACGGTCACCACCGGAGCCGGCCGCATCGGCTCCCTCCAGGCGAACACCACCGCCCCGGCCGGCAGCGTTCCGGACGGGGCCGTGGTCTCGGCGGCCCGGAACGCGGCGGGCACCGCCGTCGGCTACGTCGCCACCGACGGTTCCATCACCCTCGCCCACCTGTCCTCCGCGGGCCTGTGGCAGAGCACGGAGGCGGTCAGCGCCACCGGGTTCTCCAACCCCGGCAGCTCGGTGGCCATCTCGGACGTCGACGGCTACCCGGCCTGTGGCACCAACGGCCCCCGTGTCGTCCACTTCGGCCCCGTCCGCGGCCCCTCCCCCGACCCGTGGGTCACGGCCGGCCTGAACGCGACCCTCGGCGCCGCCATGACGTTCGCGTAGGCATCCGCGCGGCCGGCCGGTGTCTGGCAGTCGCAGCCGTACCCGCAGGGCCTGTCGGTGCGGGGCGCCGCCCGGCTCCACACCTCCGTCACCGCCTCCGACCCCGAGGGCACGGCGGTGGCCTACCTGTACGACGTGGACGCCCTCGGAGTCGGCCGGCTGATCTCCCACGGCCCGCAGAGCTGGACCGGACGCACCCCGGGCCGGCCGTTCCCGCTCGACGTCACCCTCTTCGCCACCGCGTACGACGTCCCGCCCGGCCACCACCTCGCCCTGGTCCTCGGCACCCGCGACGCCCTCTACGGCGGCACCACTCCCCTCGGCAGCACCGTGACCTTCACCTCCACCCCGGCGGACCCCGTCGACCTGGCCCTGCCGGCGCGCTGAGGCCCGGACGGCCGGGGGACTCGGGCACTGCGGGAAACGGCTCGAACCGCCCGGGGGCCCTCGCCGCCCGGCGAGGGCCTCCCCGGTCACGGTCGCGAACGGCGGGGGGTGCCGACAGCCGCGTCCCGGCGCCTGCCTGCCGGCACCCCCTCGGCGGTGGCGTGCGCGGGGCTCAGCCCCGACGGGCCCGGGCGTGCCGGACGCCGGTGAGCGCGGTCGGGGCGGTGCCGAGCCACCAGGTGGGGTCGGCGCTGCCGTCGGTGGTGCGGCCGTCGCGGTGGACGTAGTGGCGCACGTCCCGTCCGGGCTCGGCGAACTCGCCGGCGAGGGCCCGCTGCAGCCACTCCGCCCCGAACCGGAAGACCTCGGCGGCCACTCCCCCGAGCGGGTGGAACTCGTCCTCGTAGACCCGCAGTTCCTTCGGGGCCCGGACCCGCTCGAAGCTCTCCAACGCCTGGCCGAGGTCGGTGAGCTCGTCGAACTCGCCGATCCCGTACAGCACCGGGCAGGTGATGTCGGCCACCAGGTCACCCAGCGGCATCCGCTGGGCCAGGTCGCGGTCGAAGGCGGCTTCGTCGGTATACCCGGCCATGTACATGTAGTTGTTCTTGAAGGTCGGCTGGGCGCGCTCGAAGATCGTCGCGAAGTCCCCGGTGACGGCCTCGAAGGCGGCGAGCGCGGCCAGGCGGCGGTCGGTGGCGGCGGCCCGGGATCCCCAGTAGCCGCTCATCGAGATGCCGAACATGCCGATCCGGTCGGCGTCGACCTCCGGGAGCGCGGCCAGGTGGTCGAGGTAACGGCCGATCGCCCGCTCGTAGTTGCCGAGGTCGACGGTCAGTCCGCCGGCGCGGCTCTCGCCCTGGCCCGGCCCCTCGATGGACAGCGCGACCATGCCGCGCGAGGTGTAGTAGCGCTCGGCCGCCCAGATGTAGTCCTCCTTGATCATGTCCATCCCGGGGCCGAGGATGACGGCCGGCGCGTTCTCGACCGGCCCGGCCGGCAGGTGCAGCAGCGCGTGGATCCGCGAGCCCTCGAAGTCCAGCTCCACCCGCCGCACCCGGCCCTCGCGCAGTGCGCCCAGTCGCTCCACACAGTGGTTGGCGCGCTCGCGCATGGCCGTCTTGCGCCGGTCCGCCGCGTCGAAGATCGAGTACTGCGCCCGGCCCCACATCACCGCCGCCCTCAGGTAGAGGTCGGCGGCGGTCTGCGTGAATCCGCCGCGCTCGTGGTGGGCGGCGCGCTCCTCGGCCTGGCCGGCCACCGTCGCCCACGCCTTGGGCAGCATCGCGCCGCTCCTGACCAGCGCGAAGACCTTGGCGAAGTCGGTGTGGTCGTGGCCCAGCTGCTCCATGGTCCCGACGGCCTCGGGGTGCAGCGCGTCGAAGCCGCCCTGGGCGAGGGCGGTGTCCAGGGCCCAGCTCTGGCCGGTCGAACGGATGGTCATGGGTCTCCTCCTTGGGATCCACTTGGCTAAGCACTTAATGAATAAGTACTTAGCTATTAACTACCGAGGCTAGGCTGCTGTCAACCCGCCGAGGAGGACCGACCATGGCCGAGACGCCACCCACCGACGAGCGCGCCCGGGCACTCGACCGCCTGGCCCGCGCCGCCTACCGCCTCAGCGCCGCCGACGCCCGGCTGCGCGGACGCGCCACCCGCACCCCGGGCGCGCTCTCCCTCACCCACGCCCGCGCCCTGCGCACCCTGGCCGAACAGGGCCCCCTCACCATCAGCCGGCTCGCCGCCGCCACCGAGACCACCGGCGCCGCCACCACCCAACTGGTCAACGGACTGGTCACGGCCGGCTACGTCACCCGCACCCGCCAGCCCGAGGACAAGCGCTCCGTCCTGGTCGCCCTCACCGACACCGGCCGGGCCCGGCACGACCAGCGCCAGCAGGCGCTGACCGAGGCCCTGCACACCGACCTGGACGACTACGACGACATGGCCCTCGGCCGCGCCGCCGAAGTGCTGCAACGACTGTCCGCCGTCTACGACCGGCTGTGAGGCCGCGGTCGGGCCACTCCGGCCGCCACGACCGGCACCTCCGGATCACCTCCGGTCGGCATGGCGGGACCCTCCCGGTGGGGCGGCGTCAGACGGCGTTCAGGCCGTGCGCCGCGAAGATCGCGCGGGCTTCGGCGATCTGCTCGGGGCTGGGCGGCGCGGTGTCGGCGAGGGGGAAGTCGAGGCCGAGCGCGCGCCACTTGCGGGCGCCGAGCCGGTGGAAGGGCAGGACGTCGACCCGGGTGACGTTGCCGAGCGAGGCCGCGAAGGCGGCCACGCCCTCGACGTTCGCGGCCGGATCGGTGAGCCCGGGAACGAGGACGAAGCGGACCCAGACCTCGCTGCCGAGGTCGGCCAGGCGGCGGGCGAACTCCAAGGTCGGGGCGAGCGCCCGTCCGGTCACCCGGCGGTAGAGCGCGCGGTCCCAGGACTTGACGTCGAGCAGGACGAGGTCGGTGTCGGCCAGCAGGGCGTCCGTGGCGCGGGCGCCGAGGTACCCGGAGGTGTCCAGTGCGGTGTGCAGGCCGAGTTCGTGCTTGAAGCGGTGCAGCAGCTCACCGGTGAGGACCGGCTGGAGCAGCGGTTCGCCTCCGCTGACGGTGGCGCCGCCACCGGCGGCCCGGATGAAGTCGGTGTACTTGGCGGCCTCCTGGACGAGGTCCTCCGCGGAGGCGCGCCGGCCGTCGCGCAGGTACCGGGTGTCGGGGTTGTGGCAGTACAGGCAACGCAGCGGGCAGCCGGCCAGGAAGGCGACGAAACGGGTGCCGGGGCCGTCGACGCCCGTGGACAGGTCCCAGGAGTGCAGCATTCCCCCGGCGGGGCGACGGGTGACCGCGGCTGCCGGGGTGACCGCCGCCGCGGCGGCGGCAACCGTCTCGGGGAGGCCGAGCGGGCAGGCGGGGAGTTCGGGTCGATCCATGGTGGTGCCTCCTGGAACGGCGGCACCGGCGCCCCGTGGCCGGGGAGGGCGCCGGTGCCGCCTGGCTGGTCGCGCCTACAGCGCGTCGTGGAAGGTGCGGCCGATCACGTCGAGTTGCTGTTCACGGGTGAGCCGGACGAAGTTGACGGCATAGCCGCTGACCCTGATGGTGAGCTGCGGGTACTTCTCCGGGTGGTCCATGGCGTCCAGCAGGGTGTCCCGGTCGAGGACGTTGACGTTCATGTGGAAGCCGTGGCACGTGGTGTACCCGTCCAGCACCCCGACCAGGTTGCCGATCCGCTCCTCGGCGGTGCGGCCGAGCGCGTCCGGGGTCACGGTGTTGGTGAGCGAGATGCCGTCCTCGGCGTGCGCGTAGGGGATCTTCGCGACCGAGAGCGCGCTGGCCACATAGCCGTGGGCGTCGCGCCCGTTCATCGGGTTGGCGCCCGGGGAGAACGGCTCGCCGGCCCGCCGTCCGTCCGGGGTGTTGCCGGTCTTCCTGCCGTAGACGACGTTCGAGGTGATGGTCAGGACGGACTGGGTGTGTTCGGCGCCCCGGTAGGTGGGGTGCTTGCGCACCTTCGCCATGAAGTCCTCGACCAGCCGGACGGCGATCGCGTCCGCGCGGTCGTCGTTGTTGCCGTAGGCCGGGTAGTCGCCGTCGACCAGGTAGTCGGTGACCAGCCCGCTCTCGTCGCGGACCGGACGGACCTTGGCGTACCTGATCGCGGACAGCGAGTCGGCGGCCACCGCGAGCCCGGCGATGCCGCAGGCCATGGTGCGCCGGACGTCCCGGTCGTGCAGCGCCATCTCGATCCGCTCGTAGGCGTACCTGTCGTGCATGTAGTGGATGACGTTCAGCGCGTGGACGTACGTCTCGGCGAGCCACTCCAGCTGCTGGTCGAAGCGGGCCAGCACCTCGTCGTAGTCGAGCACCACGCCGCCCACCGGGGTGGTCACCGGTCCGACCTGGGCGCCGGACACCTCGTCCCGGCCGCCGTTGATCGCGTAGAGGAGGGTCTTGGCGAGGTTGACCCGGGCGCCGAAGAACTGCATCTGCCGGCCGACCTCCATGGCGGAGACGCAGCAGGCGACGGCGGTGTCGTCACCGAAGCGGGGGCGCATCAGGTCGTCGGACTCGTACTGGAGCGAGGAGGTGTCGATCGACACGCGTGCGCAGAACTCCTTGAAGCCCCGCGGGAGTCGCGGCGACCAGAGGACCGTCATGTTCGGCTCGGGCGCCGGGCCCAGGTTGTAGAGGGTCTGCAGGTAGCGGAAGGACGTCCGGGTGACCAGGGTCCGCCCGTCCATGCCCATGCCGCCGATCGACTCGGTCACCCAGGTCGGGTCCCCGGAGAACAGCTCGTCGTACTCGGGGGTCCGAAGGAAGCGGACGATCCGCAGCTTGATGACGAAGTCGTCGACGAGCTCCTGCGCCTGGCGTTCCGTCAGGCACCCGTCGTCCAGGTCGCGCTGGAGGTAGACGTCGAGGAAGGTCGAGGTACGACCGAGCGACATGGCCGCGCCGTTCTGCTCCTTGACCGCCGCCAGGTAACCGAAGTAGAGCCACTGGACGGCTTCACGGGCGGTCGCGGCCGGGCCGGAGACGTCGTACCCGTACGCCGACGCCATCTCCTTGAGTTCGCCCAACGCACGGATCTGTTCGGCCAGTTCCTCGCGCTCGCGGATGGTCTCCTCCAGCCGCTCCGGTTCGGTGGGCGGCGCGTCCAGACCGGCCTTCTCGGCGAGCTTGGCCTCGACCAGCCGGTCCACCCCGTACAGGGCCACGCGCCGGTAGTCGCCGATGATCCGGCCGCGGCCGTAGGCGTCCGGCAGCCCGGTGATCACGCCGGCCCTGCGGGCGGCGAGGATCTCCGGGGTGTACGCGTCGAACACGCCGTCGTTGTGGGTCTTGCGGTAACGGGTGAAGATCTTCTCCAGCTGCGGGTCGACCGGGTACCCGTAGGTGCGCAGCGCGCCGGCGACCATCCGCCAGCCGCCGTTGGGCATGATCGCGCGCCGGAGCGGTGCGTCGGTCTGCAGGCCGACGATCAGCTCCCGGTCCCGGTCGATGTAGCCGGGCGCGTGCGCGGTGATGCCGGAGGGGATGTCGTACGCCACGTCGTGGACGCCCCTGGCGCGCTCGGCCGGGAAGAGGTCGGTGATCCGCCGCCACACCGCCGTGGTCCGCTCGGTCGGGCCGGTGAGGAAGGCCGCGTCGCCCTCGTAGGGGGTGTGGTTGCGCTGGATGAAGTCGCGGACGTCGATCGCGGTCCGCCAGGGCCCGTCCGTGAAGCCGTGCCAGGCGTCGCGCGTCCGCATCTGCGGCTGCGTCTGCGGCTGCGGCTGCGGCTGCGTCTGCTGGAAGGTCATGTCCTCGCTCCCGTCTGTGTTTCCTCGCCACCATGGTGGTCCGGCGAGGGCCCCGGTCCCTGTCCGGAAGGTCCTTGAGGACCGGGGCCGTTGGTCCTCAGGCCTGGTCGCCGTAGTAGGCGCGGCGCATCAGCCGTTGCAGGTCGGCGACCATCGGCATCCGGGGGTTGGCCGGGGCGCACTGGTCCTCGTAGGCGTTCATGGCCTGTCGGGGCAGGGCCGCGAGGAAGGCCTCCTCGTCGACGCCGGCCTCCTTGAAGGAGCGCGGGATGCCGACCCTGTCCCGCAGGTCCTCCACGGCGGCGGCGAGGGACTCGACCCCCTGCTCGGGGGTCGCGGCCGGCAGGCCGAGCGTTCGGGCGATCGCCTGGTAGCGCTCCGGGGCGGTGTAGTGCTGGTACTTCGGCCAGCCGGTGACCTTGGCCGTGGGCGAGCCGTTCCAGCGGATCACGTGGGGCAGCAGGAGGGCGTTGGTGCGGCCGTGGGCGACGTGGAAGGTCGCGCCGAGGGTGTGGGCCATGGCGTGCACGGCGCCGAGGAAGGCGGAGCCGAAGGCCATCCCGGCGATCGTGCCGGCGTTGTGCATCCGCTCCCGCGCCACCGGGTCGTCAGGGCCGTTCAGCACGGCCCGCTCCAGGTGTTCGAAGATCAGCTTGATGCCCTGCAGGGCGAGCCCGTCGGTGAAGTCGTTGGCGTAGACGGAGACGTACGTCTCGATGCAGTGGGTGAGGGCGTCGAAGCCGGTGTCGGCGGTGACGTGCCCGGGCAGGGCGGTGGTCAGGGCCGGGTCGACGATGGCCACGCTCGGGGTGAGCGCGTAGTCCGCGAGCGGGTACTTCTGTCCGGTGGCGGTGTCGGTGATGACGGCGAAGGGGGTGACCTCGCTGCCGGTGCCCGAGGTGGTCGGGATGCAGACCAGCTTGGCCTTCTCGCCCAGGTCGGGAAAGGTGAAGGCGCGCTTGCGGATGTCGAAGAACTTCTCCTTCAGGTCCGCGAACTCCACCTCGGGGTGCTCGTACATCAGCCACATCACCTTGGCCGCGTCCATCGGCGAGCCGCCGCCCAGCGCGATGATGGTGTCCGGTTCGAACTCCCGCATCAGTGCCGCACCCCGGCGGACGGTGTCGATGCTCGGGTTCGGCTCGACGGAGTCGACGACCCGCACCTCGACCGGGTCGCGGCGCCGGTCGAGGACGCCCCGGATGCGCTCCAGGTGGCCGATCTCCACCATCGTCCGGTCCGTGACCACGACGATCCGGTGCGCGTTCGGCATGCTCGCCAGGTACTTGACGGAGTTGCGCTCGAAGTAGATCTTCGGCGGGACCTTGAACCACTGCATGTTGGTGTTGCGCCGCCCGATCCTCTTGATGTTGACGAGGTTCAGCGCCGACACGTTCCCGGACACCGAGTTGTGCCCGTAGCTGCCGCAGCCCAGGGTCAGCGAAGGGGTGAAGGCGTTGTAGACGTCGCCGATGCCGCCCTGCGAGCTCGGCGCGTTCCAGATGATCCGGCAGGCGTCGACCGCGTGCCCGAACTCCTCGACGAACGCCTCGTCCTCGGTGTGCACCGCGGCCGAGTGCCCGAGGCCGTCGAACTCGACCATGGCGACCGCCAGTTCGACCCCGTGGGCACGGGTGTCGGCGGTCAGGACGGCCAGCACGGGGCAGAGCTTCTCCCGGGTCAGCGGCTCCTCGGGCCCGACCCGCTCGCAGTCGGCGAGGATCACCGAGGTGTCGGCCGGGACCTCGAAGCCGGCCGCCTCGGCGACCTGCGCGGCCGAGCGGCCCACCACCTCCGCGTTCAGCCTTCCCCCCGCGCAGTCCCTCCCGTCACCGGCCCCGAACAGGTGGCGCTCCAGCAGGGCCTTCTCCTCCGCGCTCGCGTGGTGCGCCTTCAGCGTCCGGAACTCGGCGAGCGCCGCCCCGCGGATCTCCCGGTCCAGGATCACCGCCTGCTCGGAGGCGCAGATCATCCCGTTGTCGAAGGACTTCGACAGCACGATGTCGTTCACCGCCCGCCGCACGTCGGCGCTGCGCTCGACGTACGCCGGGACGTTGCCCGCGCCCACACCGAGCGCCGGCTTGCCGCAGGAGTACGCGGCCCGGACCATCCCGTTGCCGCCGGTGGCCAGGATCGTCGCCACGTCGGGGTGGTTCATCAGCGCACCGGTGGCCGCCATCGAGGGCTCCGCGATCCACTGGATGCAGTGGGCGGGAGCACCAGCAGCCACCGCCGCGTCCCGGACGATCCTCGCCGCCTCGGCGGAGCAGCGCTGGGCCGAGGGGTGGAAGGCGAAGACGATCGGGTTGCGGGTCTTCAGCGCCAGCAGGCACTTGAAGATCGTGGTCGAGGTCGGGTTGGTCACCGGGGTGATGCCGGCGACCACGCCGACCGGCTCGGCGATCTCCACGATGCCGTCGAGCTCGTCCCGGTACACCACCCCGACCGTCTTCGTCCGGGCCATCACGTGGGTGACGTTCTCGCAGGCGAAGACGTTCTTCACGGCCTTGTCCTCGAACACGCCGCGCCCGGTCTCCTCCACCGCCAGCACCGCCAGCGCGGTGTGCCGTTCCAGCGCGGCCAGCGAGGCCTTCTTGACGATGTGGTCGACCTGTTCCTGGGTGAAGCCGGCGTACTCCCGAAGGGCGGTCAGGGCCCCGGTGACCAGTGCGTCGACGGCGGTGTCCGCGGTCGGCGCGGCGGGCTGGTCCGGGATCGGAACGGCCTGGTCCTTCGCCTCGGTCTGTGAGCGGCTGGGCATGGGCTGGGCCACCTTTCGGTCTCGTGGCACGGGGAAGCGGGCGCCCACTGTCCTCCGACCGGGCTGTCCGCTCACAGCGTCCCCCGACCGGTGTGGTCCGGACCGCTGCCATTGGGGGTGGTCCTGAGGGCCGAAGGTCCCCTCCTTCGCCCGCGCGGTCCCCCTGCGGGCGCGCGGGCACGCGAACGGCCGTGGGGGGGGGGGGGGGGGGGGGCGACCACCCCGGCGGGGGGGGGCCGGGTCATGCGGGGGGC
>NZ_JBEXWT010000122.1:13394-22474 GCF_040629945.1 Kitasatospora sp. NPDC005856
CCCCGGGGCGGGCGCGGGGCCCCCGCCGGGGGCGGGGGGCGGCCGCCCCCCCCCCCCCCCCACGGCCGTGGGCCGAGCCGGTCTCAGTCGTGCGGCACGACCGCGACCGGGCTGTGCGCGTGGTGGAGGACGGCGTGGGTGACGTGGCCCAGCCAGGGCGCGGCCGGGTGGAGCCTGGGCCGGCGACGCCCCACCACCGTCAGGCAGGCGCTCCGGGAGGCCTCCACCAGCGCCCGACCGGCCGGCCAGGCGGTCAGCTCGGCCTCGACGCGGACCTCCGGGTGCTTCGCCCGCCAGGGCGCCAGGGCGTCCTGGAGCCGCAGCAGCTCCGCGGCCTCCAGCGCCTCCCTCACCTCCGGCTGGTAGACCACGGGCTCGGTCGAGTACGGCCCCGCGGGCACCTGCCGGCTCTCCAGCACCCGCAGCGTCGTACCCCGTGCTGCGGCCTGTTCGAAGGCGAAGGCGATGACGTCCGGGTCGGCCTGGTCGCTGTCCAGCCCGAGCACCACGTCGCCGGATTCACCGTCCCGTCCGTCGGCCCCGGCGCGGATCACCACGACGGGGCAGTTCGCGTGGCCCGCCGTCCGGAGCGAGACGGAGCCGACCAGCAGCCCGGTGAACCCTCCCAGACCTCGCGAGCCGAGCACCAGGAGGCCGTTGCGGCCCCCGGCGGCGGCGAGCGCGTACGCCGGGTTCCCCGGCATGTGGTCGCAGGTCAGTTCCAGCCCGGGCAGCAGGCGCGCGAGGTGGTCCCGGGTGGCGAGCACCGACGGCGGCAGCTCGCCGCCGCGGTCGGACTCCCCGGGCGCGGTCGAGCCCGCTCCCCCGACGTGGAGCAGCCGCAGCGGCCGGCCGCTGCGGTGCGCCTCCCGGGCGGCCCACTCGGCCGCTGCCGTGCTCGGCTCCGATCCGTCGACTCCGACCACTACGGCGTACGGCATGATGACGGCCCTCCCTTGTGAAACGGTCTTCGATGGTCTTCGACGGTCGCGGCGCGGATGCCGACGACCCGGCGTGCGATCCACGATCGCGCCTGCCGCGGGCCGGTCCCAGGGGCCGAGCAGCCCCAGGGACGGTCCGAAGGTCCCGGTCACGAGTCCGGGACGACGGCGACCGGGCAGAGCGCGTGGTGCAGGACGGCGTGGCCGATCGGTCCGAGCGCGCCGACCAGGAGCGCGCACCGCCTGCCCAGCACCAGGAGCCGGGCCTTGGCCGACGCCTCCACCAGTGCCAGGCCGGCTCCCGTGTCCGTGCTGTCCGCGACGGCCTCGACCTCGGGATGTGCGGCCCGCCAGGGGGCGAGGGCGCGGGCGAGGAGTTCCTCCTCGTCGGCCGGTGCGCCGGTGGCCGAGGCGTGCACGATCCGCAGCGGCAGTCCGTGGCGGTGTGCCGCGGCGAAGGCGAACTCCAGGGCTGCCTCGGCCGGTCGGCGGGCGTCCAGGCCGAGCACGATCTGCTCGCGCGGCTCCGGACCGGCCGGGTCCACCGGCAGCACCACGGTCGGGCAGCCGGCCCGGGCCGCGAGGTGCAGGGCGGTGGACCCGACCCGCAGTCCCGGGAAGCCGCCGGCACCGCGGGCCGCGACGACGAGCAGTTCGGCGTCCTCCCCCGCGGCCAGCAGAGCCGCGGGGGCGACGTCGTGGACCTCCTCGGCGCGGGTCTCCAGCCCGGGGTACCGCACCGCGAGGACGTGGCGCACCTCGTGCAGTAGGCCGCCCGGGCCGGTCCGCCGTCCGACGGACGGGCCCGGGAGCAGATCGGGCATCAGGGGCAGGGCGTGCAGGACGCGCAGCTCACGGCCGAGCGACAGCGCCTCGCGGGCGGCCCAGTCGGCGGCGGCCAGGCTGGGGTCCGAGCCGTCGACTCCGACGGCGACGGGCAGGTCCATCACTGATCTCCTGACGGTCGGCCCCCCTGGTTGCGAGTCAGTCTTCCCAGGTCCAGTCGGTGATCTCGGGCAGGTCGGTGCCGTGCTCGCGGATCCAGTCGTGGTGACGGGTGCGCCGGTCGGCCATCTCCTGGCGCAGGGCGGCGGCCCGGACGGCGAGGCCCGGGACGCGGTCGATGACGTCCATGACGAGCCGGTAGCGGTCGAGGTCGTTGCGGACCACCATGTCGAAGGGCGTCGTGGTGGTGCCCGACTCCTTGTAGCCGCGCACGTGCACCTGGGGGTGGACGGCGCGCCGGTAGGCGAGGCGGTGGATCAGCCACGGATAGCCGTGGTAGGCGAAGATCACCGGTCGGTCGCGGGTGAAGAGGGCGTCGAACTCGGGGTCGGGCATGCCGTGCGGGTGCTCCTCGGCGGGCATCAGCCGGGCCAGGTCGACCACGTTGACCACGCGGACGGCCAGGTCGGGCAGACCGCGGCGGAGCAGCTGGGCGGCCGCGAGGACCTCCTGGGTGGGGACGTCCCCGGCGCAGGCGAGCACGACGTCGGGTTCCCGGGTGCCGTCCTCGGTGCCGGCCCACTCCCAGATCCCGGCGCCCCGGGCGCAGTGGGCGCGGGCCTGGTCGAGGTCGAGCCAGTCGAAGCAGGGCTGTTTGCCGGCGACGACCACGTTGACGTAGTCGCGGCTGCGCAGGACGTGGTCGGCGGTGGCGAGCAGGGTGTTGGCGTCCGGCGGGAAGTAGACCCGGACGGCTTCGGGGCTCTTGTTGAGGACGTGGTCGACGAAGCCCGGGTCCTGGTGGGAGAAGCCGTTGTGGTCCTGGCGCCAGACGTGCGAGGTGAGCAGGTAGTTGAGCGAGGCGATCGGCGCGCGCCAGGGCAGCGCCCGGGTGGTGCGCAGCCACTTGATGTGCTGGTTGACCATGGAGTCGACGATGTGGACGAAGGCCTCGTAGCAGGAGAACAGGCCGTGGCGGCCGGTGAGGAGGTAGCCCTCCAGCCAGCCCTGGCAGGTGTGTTCGGAGAGGATCTCCAGCACGCGGCCGTCGCGGGCGAGGTGTTCGTCGACGGGCAGGGTCTGGGCCTGCCACGCCTTGCCGGTGACCTCGTAGACGGCCTGGAGCCGGTTGGAGGCGGTCTCGTCCGGGCCGACCAGCCGGAAGTCCCTGCGCCCGGCGGTGTCGGCCATCAGCCGTTCGAGCAGGTCGCCGAGCACCCGGGTGGGCTCGTGCAGGGTGGTGCCGGGTTTGTCCACGGGCACGGCGAAGCGCTCCAGCGGTGGGATCGGCAGGTCGCGCAGCAGCAGGCCGCCGTTGGCGTGCGGGTTCGCCCCGAGGCGGCGGTCGGCCTCGGGGACGCAGGCCAGCACCTCGGCGCTGGGCCGGCCGTGGTCGTCGAAGAGCTCCTCGGGCCGGTAGGAGCGCAGCCACGCCTCCAGCTGGGCGAGGTGGGCGGGGTTGTCCCGTACCTGGTCCAGCGGCACCTGGTGGGCGCGCCAGGTGCCTTCCACCGGCACGCCGTCGACCTCCGCGGGACCGGTCCAGCCCTTGGGGGTGCGCAGCACGATCAGCGGCCACCGCGGGCGGTCGGCTCCGCCACCCGTGCGGGCCTCGTGCTGGAGGGCGGCGATCCGGTCCAGGGCGGTGTCCATCGCCTCGGCCATGGCCCGGTGGACGGTCAGCGGGTCGTCGCCGCTGACGTACAGCGGGAGGTGGCCGTACCCGCGCAGGAGCGCGTCGAGTTCCTCCTCGGGCAGCCGGGCGAGCACGGTCGGGTTGGCGATCTTGTAGCCGTTGAGGTGCAGGATCGGCAGCACGGCGCCGTCGTGGACGGGGTCGAGGAACTTGTTGCCGTGCCAGGAGGCCGCCAGCGGTCCGGTCTCGGCCTCGCCGTCACCGATCACGCAGGCGACCAGCAGGCCGGGGTTGTCGAAGGCGGCGCCGTAGGCGTGCGAGAGCGCGTAGCCGAGTTCGCCGCCCTCGTGGATGGAGCCCGGCGTCTCGGGCGCGACGTGGCTGGGCACGCCGCCGGGGAAGGAGAACTGCCGGAACAGCCGGCCCATGCCGGCCTCGTCGCGGGTGACGCTCGGGTAGGTCTCGGTGTAGCTCCCCTCCAGCCAGGAGTTCGCCAGCACGGCGGGCCCGCCGTGCCCGGGGCCCCAGACGCAGATCGCGTCCAGGTCACGGGCCTTGACCACCCGGTTGAGGTGGGTGTGCACCAGGTTGAGGCCGGGCGAGGTGCCCCAGTGGCCGAGCAGGCGGGGCTTGATGTGCTCCGGGCGCAGCGGCTCGCGCAGCAGGGGGTTGGCCATCAGGTAGATCTGCCCCGCCGACAGGTAGTCGGCGGCCCTCCAGTGGGCGTCGAGCGCGCGGATCTCCTCCTCGGAGGGTCCGCCGGGCGCCGGGCTGGGATGGACGGACATGGCTGCGCGCTCCTCGGGTTCGTCGGCTCTCCGACCGCCGGTGGTCGGTCGACTTCATCGTCGCCCCTCGGCCGGCGCCTGCTCAGGGCCCAACAGGCCACATTCCACGGGATGCCGGGGGCCGGTGGTCCCTGCCGGCCGCGAGTTCATCCGGATGGCCCCGCACCACGCGCCGCACCGCACCGCGAACGGCCGGGTGGGGAGAGGGCTGCCCTCTCCCCCCCCACGCCGTTACCCGCCCCCCCGCCTGCCCCCGACCCCCCCCCGGCCCACCCCCCGTCCTAGTCCGCCGGGGTGATGACGCCGTAGTGGCCGTCGTACCGGTGGTACAGGACGTTGCCGCGCCCGGTCTCGCTGTTGGTGAAGAACACGAACGGCAGGCCGCCGAGGTCGAGCCGCGCCACCGCGTCGGCGACACTCAGTTCCGGTACGGCCCGGGTGCTCACCGAGATGCCCGGCTCGGCCGCGGGCGCCGTTCCGGCCGAGGCGATCCGGTACGCCCCCGTCGCCCCGTCGTGCTGGACGACGCTGTCGCAGCCGGTGTGCGCGTCGGTGTAGAGGTGGAAGTCGTAGTCCATCGCCTCCAGTTCGAGCACCGCCGCCCACGCGCTCTGCCGCGCGAGGCTGTAGGTCTTGTGCCGCACGATGCGGCGCTCCTCGCTGCCCAGTTCCCGGCGCTGCGGCCGGTGTTCGTGCCCGGCGGCGGGCCGGTCCTCGTGGTGGCGGTGGTGGTGCCGATGGGTGCGGATCCGGGCGATCCTGGCGTTCAGCCGGTCCTGGAGCAGGTCGACGGCCTCCTGCATGGTGGTGGCGGCGACGTGGGCGCGCACGGGCCGGCCGTTCAGGTCGAGCGTGGCCTGGGCGACCGACGGCCTGGCCACGGCGTGGTTGGGCTCCTGCGCGAGCTTCACCCGGACGGCGAGGACCGGCTCGTCGAGCCTCTCCAGGACGGCGAGCAGCTTGGTCCTGGCGTAGTCGGGCGCGGCCAGGGTGACCTCACCGCGGGTCGTCACGCTGATGTCGGGGACGGGGCGGGTCTGCAGTCGGTTCATCGTGGTTCCCTCTCCGGTGCGTCTGACCAGTGGTGCGCGCGTCGGACCGTGGTGTGCGTTCCGAACCGTGCGGACGGGCCCGGTCCGTGCCGTCGCCCGTCGTTGAAGATCTTCGGATCCGCGGGCGGTGCCTCCCATGGGCCAACGGTCCCGCTCGTCCGCACCGGCGGTCCCTGTTGCACCCGCCCGATGGTCCCGGGGGTGCCGGGCCGAACAGCGGCGCACGAGGCGAACGGGCCCCCGGCGTTCGCCCGGGTCGGGACCAGCGGCCCATCAACCGGTCCCGTCCGGCCCTGGGTCGGCCGCGGGCCCGGCGGGAGATTGGTGCCGCCGGACGACGACGCGCCCGGCCCCGAACCGGCATCGAAGGAGTACCCGTGACCACGCAGCAGGTGCTGGTGGGCCTCGACGGCTCGCCGCAGAGCGAGGCCGCCGCCATGTGGGCGGCGCAGGAGGCCCACCGGTTCGGAGCGGCCCTGCGGCTGCTCCACGTCTGGCCCTGGCTGAGCGGCGCGGAAGCCGAGCGGCAAGCGCGGCCCGACGACCTCAGGCCCGCCGCGCTCGACGCCCTCGCCCGCGTCGCCGACCGGATCCGCACCGCCCACCCGGACCTGACGGTGGAGACCGCCGTGCGGGGCGACGACCCGGTGGACGGGTTGGTCGCCGAAGCCCAGGGGCAGCGGATGCTGGTGCTCGGCTCCCGGGGCCTCGGGGGATTCGCCGGCCTGCTCGTCGGCTCGGTCTCGCTCGCGGTCGCCGCTCGCGCGAGCGTCCCGACGGTCCTCGTCCGCGAGGCACAGCCCCTGCCGCGCACGGACACCGCCCCCGTCCGCGAGGTGGTGGTCGGCCTCGACTCCTGCGAACCGGACGAGGCCGTTCTCGAGTTCGCCTTCACCCAGGCGGAGCGCCGCGGCGCCAGGCTGCGCGCCGTCCACGGCTGGGAGCCGGCCCCGGCCTGGGCCTTCGGAAGCATGATGCCGCCTCCGATGGACCTCCCCGACCAGGAGGGCACCGAGACTGCCCTGCTGTCGGAGCACCTCGCCCCGCTGCGGGCCGGCCACCCGGGCGTGGAGGTCGTCGAGGACGTCCGGATCGGCGGCGCCGCGAACGCCGTCCTGGACGCCTCCGCCGGCGCCGAGCTGGTCGTCATCGGCCGGCGCGAGCGCCGCCACCGCATCGGCATGCTGCTCGGCCCCGTCGCCCACGCCGTGCTCCACCACTCGACCGCTCCGGTCGCGGTGGTCCCCCATCCGTGAGAGCGGGCCGCGCCCGCCACCGCCGTCCGCCGAGCCGTTGAGCCGTCGAACCGTTGACGAAGGAGTTCCGACATGACCGCCGTTCCCGGTCCCGCCGGCCCGGTCCCGCACCGACGCCGGCGCTGGCGCGACCACCTGCGGCGGGCGGTCCGGCGGGACGGCAACCCGCTGGTCCGCCCGGTCGACCGCTCCCGCAGCCGGGCGCTGCTGCTGACCGCGCTCGGCATCGGGCTGGCCCTGGTCCTCGGCGCCGGCGCGGCGGCGGAGCGCTTCACCTCGGTCCGCCACCGGGAGTCCACGACAGCCGCCCGGCTGCACGCCGTCCAGGCCGTCACGCTCACCCCTGCACAACGACGGATCGAGCCCGGCAGCGGGAGGACGCGGTACGAGGCCGAAGCCGCGTGGACCTCCCCCGACGGCCGCGGCACCACCGGAACCGTCGCCGTTCCCGGCGGCACCGCCACCGGTTCGGCCGTCGGGATCCGGGTCGACGACTCCGGCCGGCCCGTCCCTCCCCCGCAGGGGACGATCCAGGCCGGCGCCGACGCGGCCTGCCTCGGGTTCCTCGCCTTCGGCGGCCTGGCCGCTCTCCTCATCGCCGGTCTCAGCATCCGTCTGATGGTCCTCGACCGCCGGGCCGACGAGGCCTGGCAGTGCTCCTGGGCGTCCTTCGAGCCCCGGTGGAACGGTCGCACCCCGCGCGACAACCGGGCGGGGTGACCCCCGGGCCGCGGCCGCGGACGAACCGCACCGACGCAGCCGGTGCCCTCGGCAGCGGACGGCGGACGGCGTCCCGCCCGAGCGGTTCGTCAACGGCCGCGACGTCGGCACCACCCGCGACACGGAGCCGGTCCGCTCTACCGGTTCGCCCGGGATTCCGGCACACTGCCAGGGATCTGTACGACCTGCCCGCCGAGGCGGGCCGAGGGCGGAGCGATGATGGCGGATGACCTGGCGACCGACACGGACAACCCCGTGAAGGTGTTCCTCCTCGACGACCACGAGGTGGTCCGAAGGGGCGTGCACGACCTGCTGGACACGGAACCCGGCCTCACGGTGGTCGGCGAGGCCTCCACGGTGGCCCAGGCGCTCGCCCGCGTGCCGGCGCTGCGCCCGGACGTGGCCGTCCTGGACATGCGGCTGCCCGACGGCGACGGAGTGACGGTTTGCCGCGAACTGCGCTCGCAGTTGCCGGAGTTGGCCTGCCTGATCCTCACCTCCTTCGACGACGAGGAGGCCCTGCTCGACTCGATCATGGCCGGCGCCGCCGGCTACGTCCTGAAGCAGATCAGCGGCACCGACCTCGTCACCGCGGTCCGCACGGTCGCCTCCGGGCAGTCCATGCTCGACCCCGGCGCCGCCACCCGGCTGATGGCCAGGCTGCGCGGCGAGGCCGCGGCCCAGCAGCCGTCCGACGCCCTTCAGCTCACCCAGCGCGAGCGGGACATCCTCGCCCTGATCGGGGAGGGTCTGACGAACCGGCAGATCGGCGAGCGGCTCTTCCTCTCCGAGAAGACCGTCAAGAACCACATCTCCCGCCTGCTCGCCAAGCTCGGCGTGGAGCGCCGTGTCCAGGCCGCCGTCATGGCCACCCGGGTACTGACCGGCCAGGACCCCTCGGCGGCCCGCACCACCGCGTGACCCGGGCCCCGCGAGGGGGTCGAAGGCACCGGGCGGACGGGGACCTCCCGGCGACCCGCCGAGGGACCATCAGCCCCTCGCGGACGGCCCGGCCACCGCCCAGCATGGATGCCATGACAGCCGAAACCACATCCCCGGACGGGCCGCAGTGGCTGAGACTCCTCAGCACCGCGGCCGTCGGCCGGCTGGTCTACACCGTCGACGCGCTACCGGCCGTGATGCCGGTCCGCTACCGGGTGACGTCGGAGGGCGGCGTCCTGCTCCGCGCCGACGCCGACTCCGAGATCGTCCGGGCCGTCGCCGACGCGGTGGTCGCCTTCGAGGTCGGCGAACTGAGCGAGGCGGACGGCAGCGGCTGGAGCGTCACCCTCCTCGGACGGGCCGACGTGACACCTGACGCCGGCCAGGAGCACCCCGTTCGCCCGTCCGCGGAGGCGGTCGCCGGCCGCGTCACCATCCGGATCCGCCCGGAACTGGTGACCGCGCGTTCCCTGCCTGGTTCACCGCCCGCCGAGGTGTGACCTCCCCCGGCGGACGACGGATCCTCACGACAGCGGAGCCGACCAGGTCAGCCGCGTACCGCCCGTCGCCGGGCCGGCCACCTCGAACGCGCCTCCGAGGCCCTCCGCCCGTTCGGCGAGGTTGCGCAGCCCGCTGCGCCGCCCCTGCTCGGGCACGCCGACACCGTTGTCCTGCACCGTCAGCACGACCCGTTGCCCGATGGCCTGCAGCACGACCTCCACGCGGTTCGCCTTCGCGTGCCGGGCGGCATTGCTCAGCGCCTCCCCCAGGACGGCCACGACGTGTTCCGCGACCTCCGC
>NZ_JBEXWT010000123.1:0-22423 GCF_040629945.1 Kitasatospora sp. NPDC005856
CTCCGCCCCCCCCCCCCCAACCCCTCCGACCGCGCGCGGGCCCCCCCCCCCCCCCCCCGGCGCGCCCCCCCCCCCCCCCCCCCCCCGGGGGGGGGGGCCCCCCCCCCGCGGGCCCCCACCCCGATCGGCGTACGGTCAGCCCTTCACGCAGACCACCTGCTTGAGGTGGGCGACCACCTCGACGAGGTCCTTCTGCTGCTCGATGACCTTCTCGATGTTCTTGTAGGCACCCGGGATCTCGTCCACCACGCCGCCGTCCTTGCGGCACTCCACGCCCTTGGTCTGCTCGACCAGGTCCTGGGCGGTGAACCGCTTCTTCGCCGCGTTGCGGCTCATCTTGCGGCCGGCGCCGTGCGAGGCGGAGTTGAACGACGACGCGTTGCCCAGACCGCGGACGATGTAGGAACCCGTCCCCATCGAACCGGGGATGATCCCGAGGTCGCCGCTGCCGGCCCGGATCGCGCCCTTGCGCGTGACCAGCAGGTCGACTCCGTCGTACCGCTCCTCCGCCACGTAGTTGTGGTGGCAGCTGATCACCTCGTCGAAGGTGACCTCCGCCCTGGTGAACTCGCGGCGGACGACGTCCTGGAAGAGCGCCATCATGACCGCGCGGTTGTTCTTGGCGTACTCCTGCGCCCAGAACAGGTCCTGGCGGTAGGCCGCCATCTCCGGGGTCTTCGCGAGGAAGACGGCCAGGTCCTGGTCGATCAGGCCCTGGTTGTGCGGCAGCGAGCGGGCGGTGCCCATGTGGTGCTCGGCCAGCTCCTTGCCGATGTTGCGGGAGCCGGAATGCAGCATCAGCCAGACAGAACCGGAGGTATCGACACAAACTTCGCAGAAGTGGTTTCCGGCTCCGAGCGTCCCCATCTGCTGCATCGCCCGCTCGCGACGCCACTTGACGTCCTCCGCGATGCCGTCGAAGCGCTGCCAGAAGTCGTCCCAGCCGGCGGCCCGGAAGCCGTGCAGCCTGGTCGGGTCGACCGGGTCGCTGTGCAGGCCGCGGCCGACCGGGATGGCCCGCTCGATCTCGCGGCGCAGCCCGGACAGGTCGTCCGGGAGGTCGTCGGCGGTGAGCGAGGTCTTCACCGCGCTCATTCCGCAGCCGATGTCGACGCCGACGGCCGCCGGGCAGACCGCGTCCTTCATGGCGATGACGGAGCCGACGGTCGCGCCCTTGCCCAGGTGGACGTCGGGCATCACGGCGAGGCCGTGCAGCCAGGGCAGGGAGCTGATGTTGCGCAGCTGCTGGAGGGCCTGGCCCTCGACCGTCGCCGGGTCGGTCCACATCCGGATCGGCACCCGGACGCCGGGCACCTCGGTGTACGTCATGGTCGAACGACCTCCAGAGGTCGGGAGTTCACGAATGAGGAAGCTGCCGCGCGAAGAATCCCGGCGCGGCTCGGGGAAGTTCAGGAGGAGGGCTCAGACGCCCGGCACGACGGCACAGGGGGAATACGGCCGTGGGGAGCGTCGGATGACTCGCTCGACCCGCATGGTGACCGCCTCCCTTCCTTCGTCGCAGTTCGCGGCACGCAGTGCGCGGTTCGCACGTGCTGTGCGTCGGGGAACATCTATCCACGGAACGGGCACGGCCCGCAACGGATTTAACAACGCGTCCGGCCCGGCGGAGCGGGTGCTCCACCGGGCCGGACGGTGATCCGACGAACGGATCAGCTGACGACGGTGACCTCGCCGATGCCGAGCGCCCGCACGTCGTCGGCGATCACGGCGGCGTCGCCGACCAGGACGGTGACCAGCCGGTCCGGCGGGAAGGCCGCGACGACCGCCTCGGTGGCGGCGGAGGTGCGCAGTTCGGCGAGCTGCCGGTAGACCTCGGCCTGGTAGTCGTCCGGCAGGTACTGCTCGACCTGGTCGGCCAGCGTGCCGGCGACCGAGCCCGCGGTCTCGTACTTCAGCGGCGCGACGCCGACCAGGAACTGCACGGCCTCGTCGCGCTCGGCGTCGGTGAGGCCCTCGGCGGCGAGGGTGCGCAGGATGGTCCAGGTGTCGGCCAGCGCGGGGGCGGTGGAGGCGGTGTCCACCGAACCGCTGATGGCGAGCATCGCGCGCCCGCTGCCGTCGGCGGCCGAGCGCAGCGGCTGGGCGAAGGCGCGCACGCCGTAGGTGTAGCCCTTCTCCTCGCGCAGGACGCGGTCGAGGCGGGAGGTGAGGGTGCCGCCGAGGCAGTAGGTGCCGAGGGTCTGGGCGGCCCAGACCGGGTCGTGGCGGTCGGGCCCGATCCGGCCGATGAGCAGCTGGGTCTGGACGGAGCCGGGGCGGTCCACGATGACGACGCGGCCGCGGTCGTCGCCGGTGACCGGGGCGTGGACGGACGGCTCGGCCGCCGTCCCGGTCCAGGTGCCGAGGGTGCTCTCCAGCAGCGCGGGCAGGTCCACGCCGGTGAGGTCGCCGACCACCACGACGGTGCTGGTCGCCGGACGCACGTGGGCGTCGTAGAAGGCCTTGACGGCACCGCGGTCGATCGACTTGACGGTGTCGGCGGTGCCGGCGCGGGGCCGGGAGAGCCGGTCGGCGGCGTCGAAGAGCTCGGCGTACAGGGCCTTGGCGGCGCGCCGGGCGGGGTTGGCCTGCTCGTGGACGATCTCGTCCAGGCGGTTGGCGACCAGCCGCTCGATCTCCGCCTCGGGCAGCGCGGGGGCGCGCAGGGCGTCGGCGAGCAGGGACAGGCCGCGCTGGAGCCGGGAGGCGGGGACCTCCAGGGAGATCCGGATGCACGGGTGGTCGGCGTGCGCGTCGAGGGTGGCCCCGGCGCGCTCCAGCTCGGCGGCGAACTCCTCGGCGCTGAGGGTGTCGGTGCCCTCGCTGAAGGCGCGGGCGAGGATGCCGGCGATGCCGTCGAGGCCGTCGGGCTCGGCGGCGAGCGGGGCGTCGAGCAGGACCTCGACGGCGACCAGCTGCTGGCCGGGCCGGTGGCAGTGCAGGACGGTGATGCCGTTGCCGAGGGCGGCCCGCTCGGGGGCGGGGAAGTCCCAGGGGCTGGGCGTGCCCGGCCGGGGCTGCGGGTGGAAGGTCATGGCGGGGACGTAGTCGGTGCTCATACGGCGGCACCCTCCTCTTCGGAAGCGGCGTCGGAGTCGGCGTCGGTCTCGGCGGCGGTCGGCTCGTAGACGAGGACGGCCCGGTTGTCGGGGTGGAGCCGGGCCTTGGCGACGGCCTGGACCTCCTCGGCGGTGACGTCGAGGACCTTGGGGAGGGCGTCGTTGAGCAGCTTGGGGTCGCCGAACAGGACGGCGTAGCGGCACAGTTCGTCGGCCCGGCCGGCGACGGTGGTCAGCCGGTCGAGCCACTCGCGCTCGATCTGGGCCTGGGCGCGTTCGAGTTCCTCGGTCGTGGGGCCCTCGGCGGCGAAGCGGGCGAGCTCCTCGTCGACGGCGGTGCCGATCTGCTCGACGGTGGCGTCGCCGGAGGTCTTGACGTCGAGCCAGCCGAGGCTGGGGGCGCCGGCCAGCCGCAGCAGGCCGAAGCCGGCCGCGACGGCGGTGCGGTCGCGGCGGACCAGCCGGTTGTAGAGGCGGCTGGACTCGCCGCTGCCGAGGATGGTGAGGGCGAGGTCGGCGGCGTCGGCCTCGCGGGTGCCGTCGTGCGGGAGGCGGTAGGCGGCCATCAGGGCGCGCGAGGGGACGTCCTCGTGGATCTCCTCGCGGATCTCGCGGCCGATGGTCTCGGGGAGTTCGCCCGAGCGCGGGGGCTGCTTGCCGTCGTGCGCGGGGATGGAGCCGAAGTACTTCTCGACCCAGGCGACGGTCTGCTCGGGGTCGATGTCGCCGACGATGGACAGGACGGCGTTGTTGGGCGCGTAGTACGTCCGGAAGAACGTGCGGGCGTCCTCCAGGGTGGCCGCGTCGAGGTCGGCCATGGAGCCGATCGGGGTGTGGTGGTACGGGTGGCCGTCGGGGAACGAGAGCGCGGTGAGCTTCTCGAAGGCGGTGCCGTACGGGACGTTGTCGTACCGCTGGCGGCGCTCGTTCTTGACGACGTCGCGCTGGTTCTCCATGGACGCCTCGTCGAGCGCGGCGAGCAGCGAGCCCATCCGGTCGGCCTCCAGCCAGAGGGCGAGCTCCAGCTGGTGGGCGGGCATGGTCTCGAAGTAGTTGGTGCGCTCGAAGCTGGTGGTGCCGTTGAGCGAGCCGCCGGCGCCCTGGACGAGCTCGAAGTGCCCGTTGTTGGAGACGTTGGCCGAGCCCTGGAACATCAGGTGCTCGAAGAGGTGGGCGAGGCCCGTGCGGTCCTTGACCTCGTGGCGGGAGCCCACGTCGTACCAGAGGCAGACGGCGGCGACCGGGGTCAGGTGGTCCTCGGAGAGGACGACGCGCAGGCCGTTGGCCAGGCGGTGCTCGGTGATGGCGATGCCTCGGCTGGAGGCGGGGGCCGGGTTGGCCATGCGCTCGGGTCCTTCCCGTCGTCGATGTCGGGGGTTCGTGTGGCGTCCCCCATTGTGGTGCAACGTGCGGGAGCCGTGTTCGTGTCCGCGCGGACGGGGGCGTTCGCCAGGGGCGGAAGAGGGCCGCTGACCGGGACTGTCGGCACGAGGGTCCACAATGGGGGCGCCGCGCCCTGTCGGCGGCACCCGGTTGACGGGTCCGGCGACGGGACGGTGCGGAGACGACCGACGACCGCCCCCGGGCGTTCGGCGTCCGAACCGACGACCGACCGAGACACAGCCAGCGACACGTAAGGGAGCCCCGCCGCGATGGCCCGCCGCAGTTCGCAGACCCCGCCGCCCGGAGACTTCGAGGAGCGGATCCTCGACGTCGACGTCGTGGACGAGATGCAGGGCTCCTTCCTGGAGTACGCCTACTCGGTGATCTACTCGCGTGCGCTGCCCGACGCGCGGGACGGCCTGAAGCCGGTGCACCGCCGGATCCTCTACCAGGCCAACGAGATGGGCCTGCGCCCGGAGCGCGCGCACGTGAAGTGCGCGCGCGTGGTGGGCGAGGTGATGGGCCGGCTGCACCCGCACGGTGACGCGTCCATCTACGACTCGGTGGTGCGCATGGCGCAGCCGTTCTCGATGCGCCTGCCGCTGATCGACGGCCACGGGAACTTCGGTTCGCTGGGCAACGACGACCCGCCGGCCGCGATGCGCTACACCGAGTCGCGGCTGACGGCCGCCTCGATGGCGATGGTGGAGTCGATTCACGAGGACACCGTCGACTTCGGCCCGAACTACGACGGCAGCGAGCAGGAGCCGCTGGCGCTGCCGGCCGCGTTCCCGAACCTGCTGGTGAACGGCGCGACGGGCATCGCGGTGGGCATGGCGACGAACATGCCGCCGCACAACCTGTCCGAGGTGGTGGCCGCGGCCCGGCACCTGATCAAGCACCCGAACGCCGACCTGGACACGCTGATGCGCTTCGTGCCCGGTCCGGACCTGCCGACGGGCGGGCGGATCGTGGGCCTGTCGGGCATCCGGGACGCGTACGAGTCGGGCCGCGGCACGTTCAAGATCCGGGCGACGACGACGGTGGAGGCGGTGACGGCCCGCCGCAAGGGCATCGTGGTCACCGAGCTGCCGTACAACGTCGGCCCGGAGAAGGTCATCTCGAAGATCAAGGACCTGGTCAACGCGAAGAAGCTCCAGGGCATCGCGGACGTCAAGGACCTGACCGACCGCGAGCACGGGCTGCGGCTGGTCATCGAGGTGAAGAACGGCTTCGTGCCGGAGGCGCTGCTGGAGCAGCTGTACAAGCTGACGCCGATGGAGGAGACCTTCGGCATCAACAACGTGGCGCTGGTGGACGGCCAGCCGCTGACGCTGGGGCTGAAGGAGCTGCTGGAGGTCTACGTCGACCACCGCTTCACCGTGGTGCGCCGGCGCAGCGACTTCCGCCGCCGCAAGCGCGAGGAGCGGCTGCACCTGGTCGAGGGCCTGCTGGTGGCCCTGCTCGACATCGACGAGGTCATCGCGATCATCCGGTCGAGTGACAACGCGCAGCAGGCGAAGGAACGCCTGATGGAGCACTTCTCGCTGTCGGAGACGCAGACCGCGTACATCCTGGACACCCCGCTGCGCCGGCTGACCCGCTTCGACCGGGTGGAGCTGGAGCAGGAGAAGGAGAAGCTGACCTCCGAGATCGCGGACCTCACCGAGATCCTGGAGTCGGACACCAAGCTGCGCAGCGTGGTGTCGTCCGAACTGGGCGCGGTGGCGAAGCAGTTCGGCACGGAGCGGCGCACGGTGCTGCTGGAGGCGGGGGCGGTGCCCTCGGCGGCGCTGTCGGTGCCGCTGGAGGTCGCGGACGACCCGTGCCGGGTGCTGCTGTCCTCGACGGGGCTGCTGGCGCGGACGGCGGACGGCGAGCCGTTCGAGGTGCCGGAGAAGCGGGCGAAGCACGACGTGATCGTGTCGGCGGTGCACGCGACGGCCCGGGCGGACGTGGGCGTGGTGACGTCCGCGGGCCGGGTGCTCAGGCTGCCGGTGATCGACCTGCCGGCGCTGCCGCCGACGCCGTCGCCGACGCTGGCGGGCGGGGCCGCGGTGGGCGAGTTCCTGCGGCTGGAGGCCGGGGAGCGGGTGCTGGCGCTGACCACCCTGGACGAGTCCTCGCCGGGGCTGGCGCTGGGCACGGTGCAGGGCGTGGTGAAGCGGGTGGTGCCGGAGTGGCCGGCGAACAAGGACGAGTTCGAGGTGATCGCCCTCAAGGAGGGTGACGAGCTGGTGGGCGCGGTCGAACTGCGCACCGGCGATGAGGACCTGGTCTTCATCGCCTCGGACGCCCAGCTGCTGCGCTACCCGGCGGGCCAGGTGCGTCCGCAGGGCCGCCCGGCGGGCGGCATGGCGGGCATCAAGCTGTCGGACGGCGCGCGGGTGCTGTCCTTCACGGCGGTGGACCCGGCGGCGGACGCGGTGGTGATCTCGGTGGCCACGGCCACGGGCACGCTGTCCGACGGCGAGCAGACGACGTGGAAGGTCACCCCGTTCGAGCAGTACCCGCGCAAGGGCCGCGCCACCGGCGGTGTGCGCTGCCAGCGCTTCCTGCGCGGCGAGGACGCCCTGTCCTTCGCCTGGGCCGGCGCCGCGCCGGCCCGCGCCGCCACCGCCAAGGGCGCCCCGGTCGACCTGCCCGAGCGCGACCCGCGCCGCGACGGCTCCGGCACCCCGGTCACCACCCCGATCGCGGTGGTCGCCGGCCCGGCGTAACGGCCCCGCACGAGCGGAGGGGCACCGGAACCAACCGGTGCCCCTCCGCTTTTTCGTGCCCGTCCGGCCGGAAGTGCGGAATGCGATCTCCGATTTCCCGGCCATGGGCCGAACTTTGCCCGGTCATGGGTTAGATTCACCGAACAGGTGCGCCATAACGCGTCACATGCCATGGGGGGACGGGGAGTTGGCCGAGGAATTCAAGATCGACATGGGCCGGATGAGAACGGTGTCCAAACAGCTGGACGAATGCGGCAACCGCATGGGGACGGTCGCCAAGAGCCTCGAAAACCTCGGAAAGGGCAAACAGCTCGGCACCGAGCGGCTCGACTCCGCCTGCAAGGGCTTCGAGGACCACTGGCACGGCGGCATCGGCCGGATGGCCAAGCTCGCCCACGGCCTGCGCGAGGGCCTGGACGCCTCGCTCAAGAACTACGGGGACAACGAGCAGGGCACCGCCAAGGGCCTCGGCGCGACCTGAGCCAACACCCAGGGGACTGACTTCCACCATGAGTGACAAGAACTGGCCGGGCCTCGGCTTCTGCCCGGCCCCGGGGGACCTTCCGGCCATCGCCAAGATGTACGCGGACGTCGACGCCGTCGCCCGCGAACTGGAGGAACTGCGCCACGCGCTCGCCGACCTCGGCTCCGAGGGCAGCGCCTGGCAGGGCGAGGCAGCCCGCAACTTCGCCGGCAAACTGGGCGAACTGCCCAAGTACCTCACCCAGGGCCACGAATCGATGGCCGCCTGCTCACGCGCCCTCAAGACCTGGCACACCCAGCTCACCGGCCTGCTCTCCACCGGCCGCACCATGGAGGCCGAGGCCATCGAACTGCGCTCCCGGCTGGGCGACATGAACGTCCAGTGCGACGCCGCGGGAAGGGCCCTGGACGCCTCCGCACAGTCCGCCGACGCGGCGGCCCAGACGAAGGCCAAGGCCGACTTCGAGGCCAAGCTCCAGGCCCAGCAGCAGCTCGTGCACCAGCTCGACGCGGTGGTCGAGCGCGGCCACAAGCAACTGACCGACCACAAGAACAAGGCCGAGGCCGCCGCCAAGGCCATCATGGAGGCCTCCCGCCACCACCCGCCGGACCCGAACTTCCTCAAGCGGATGCTGGACAAGGTGGAACACGCCTGGCAGAAGTCGCTGGACTTCCTGGCGGAGCACGCGGACGACCTGTCCAGGATCTCGGCCGGGCTGGCGATCGCGGCACTGGTGATTCCCGGGGCCGGCCCGATCCTGGGTGCCGCGGCCATGCTGACCAGCGCGGCCGCGATGGCCGGGCACGGCATCGCCAAGTCCCGTGGCCAGGACGTCTCCTGGCTGAAGATCGGACTGGACGGTCTCGGGGTGATCCCCGGAGTCGGCGCCATCAAGGGCTTCGCCACCGCCGGGAAGTCGATCACCAAGATCCAGGGCGTCGGCGTCGTCAACAAGGTGGTCAAGGCGCCGATCAGGAACCTCAAGACCTCGGTGGCCGCCGAGGGAGCCGGCGTTGCCGAGCGCACCTCGGCCGCCGGCGCGGGCCTGTTCGAGAAGACCTTGAACCCGATATCGACCAAGAGCATCGTCGGCGGGCTCAAGAAGGCGGGCGTCACCGTGGACCCCCGTACGGTCACGATCACGAACAAGGCAGGCGGAATTGTCTACGGCTCCTACAAGGCGGACCAGAAGGAGAAGGCCCGGGAGTCACACGTCGAGGCGCCGGGACCGCTTCCGAAGCCCGCATACCGCCCGGCGTCCGCGCCGTTCCTGAACGCCGTCGGCTGAGAGGAGAGACTCATGGTCAAGGACCTTCACGTGACGCTCCCCGTCTCGGGCGGGCAGCTCGCCGCCATGCCCGAGGTGGCCGAGGCGGCACGGCGGGCCGAGACGCTCTACGGCGTCACCCTGCTGAACGACGATGTGGCCCGCAACGTGGTGATCAACCACATGCGGAGGCGGGGGCAGCAGGACTGGCACGACGAGGCCGCCGGCCTCCTCGTCCTCGGTGGAATCGTGGTCTCCTTGGTCACCGGCAACTGGGCGGCAGCGATCCTGGGGGTTCCGGCCGGAATCGCAGTCTGGCTGCGGGGAAAGAATCACAGCTCCGCGAAGAACAGCGCCTCCGTGCACTTCACCGCGTACATCGGCCTGCTGAACCAGGCCAGGCGCGCGGGGATGGCGGTCCCGATTCCCTCCGAGTGGGGAGTCGACGCCGATCGGGCCGCCTGGGAGAAGGACGCCGCAGCCGCTCCGCGACCGCCCGCCGGCCCGGCCCCGTACCCCACCGCTCCGACCGCTCCGACCGCGCAGCCCGGCTCCTGGTGGCCGGCCGAGGCCGTGATCGACCCGAAGTTCCCGGTGCTGCCGGTCGGCGAGCTCACCCGCCACCCGGCGCTGGCCGGCCGGGCCCGTGATCTCGGCGCTCCGCACGGTCTCGACTTCCTGGACGAACAGGCCGTCCGGGGGCTGCTCACCGCCGTGAAGCGGTCCCGCCAGTCGATCAGCATGTGGGGCAGGATCTTCATCATCACCGTGGTCATCGGCCTGGTCGTCGCCCCCACGGGCATGGATCCCGCCGGTGCCGAGTACCGCCGGCAGCTCACCTCCCTCGGTATGGGGCTGATCGCCGTCGGCGTGCTCGCCGCCCTCCCCGCGTTGAAGGAGCTCTGGACCTGGCACCGCTCCGGCCTGCGCGACCGGGCCGACGCCTACCTCGACCTGCTCGTCGAGGCCCGCGCCCACGGTGTCCCGGTCCCCGTCCCGCCGTCGTGGCTGGACGTCCGCAACCGGATCCGCAAGCCCTCATGACCTCCGTGGAAGGCCCGATGTCCGACGTTCCGACAGCCACCGAGGACACCCGGCTCCAGATCCGCTTCGTCGTCCCGCCCGCCTTCCACGAGGTCCCGGTGCTCGGCACCGACGACCAGGTGGCCGAGGAGCTCTGGGAGCTGGTCTGCGAGGTGCTGGCGTCCCGGTCCGAGGAGGTGCGGGTGCGCTGGGCGGTGGCGCTGGCCGGGCTGATCCCGCCGATGGCCGAGGCCGGGGTGGTCCACGCCGGGATGTGCCTGGTGGACGTGGACGGCCGCCCGAGCACGGCCTCGATCGTGGCCTCGGTGTGCCCGCTGGTCGGGACCGACTACGCGGGTGCGGTGGACTTCCTGCTCTCCCGGCTGGCCCGGTCCCGTCCGGAGGCGGAGGTGACGGCGGTCGAGCTGCCGGCCGGGCGGGCGGTGGCGGTGATCGACGCCGTGGCGACCCCGCTCGACGACGGCTCGACCCCGCTCGACGGCCTGGCGGTCCCGCTCGTCGACGGGGTGCTGACCACCTCGGTGATCCAGGTCCACCTGCCACTGCCGAACGAGTCCCAGCTGCTCTCTCTGGAGCTGAGCACCCCCTGCCCGGAGGACTGGGTGCTCTACTCGGAGCTGTTCGCCGGCGTGGTCCGCAGCATCCACCTGGAGTTCGCCGACCTGCCGACCGTCTCCGAGCCGCTGTACGACACGGTGGACGAGGCGGTCGCGCAACGGGTGAAGGCGGCGTTCGGGTGATCGAGTGAGGGCGATCAGGTGAGGGTAGCCTTGCCGGAGTGAGCACCTGTGCGACCGTGTCGCGTGAACTTTCGGAGCCGCTGGCCGCGACGGCGGCGGTGGCCAGCACCTGGCTGCTGGTGGAGCAGAACGGGCCGTGGGGCGCGAAGGCGCTGGGCGAGAGCCATCTGGATGCGGCCGTCGGGCGGGCGCTGGAGGCGGCCGCGGCAGGGACGGGCGTGCGGGTGGCCCTGATCCGGCGGCCGGGGCGGCACGCCGACTGTCTGCCGACCGCGCGCCACGAGGTGCTGGTGGCGCACGCCGTTCCGGGCCGCGGCTGGGTGCGCCGGGCGGCGGTGGCGGATCCGGCGGAGCTGCTGGGACTGGACTTCGCGGCGCTGGGCGCCGGTGACCACACCGGTTTCGGCACCGAGCACGTCGGCGGCCCGGTGGCCCTGGTGTGCACCAACGGTCGCCGGGACCGCTGCTGCGCGCTGCTGGGCCGTCCGCTCGCGGCGGAGCTGGCGGCGGCCGGGCACAGCGAGGTGTGGGAGGTCACCCACCTGGGCGGGCACCGCTTCTCCCCCACGATGCTGGTGCTGCCGTACGGCTATGCGTACGGGCGGCTGACGCCGGAGACCGCCAAGGAGGTCCTGTCGGCGACGGCGGCCGGGCACGTGGTGCCGGAGTGGTCGCGGGGCTGCTCGGGCTGGGAGCGTCCGGGCCAGGCGGCCGAGCACGCGGTGCGGCTGGCCACCGGCGAGACCGGGGTGGACGTGCTGACGCTCACCCAGCGGCCGGACGGCGAGGGCCGCTGGCTGGTGACGGTGCTGCACCGGGACGGCCGGTCCTGGGAGGTGGACGTGATCGAGGCGGTCAGCGAGCCGGCGCGTCCGGAGAGCTGTGGCAAGGCGGCGGGGACGCCCTCGCGCATGGACGTGCTGTCGGTCCGCGGCGCGTGAAAGCGGCCCCGCGCCCGTGGGGGTGGGCGCGGGACCGCAGGATCGGTGGCGGGGCTCAGCCCGCGGCCTTGGCGACGAACTCCGTGGTGTAGGTCTTCGCCAGGTCGATCGTCCCCTCCTTGCCCTTGACGTCCGGGTGGAACGCGGCGAGCACCGAGAGCACCGTCTTCGGCCCGTCGGCCGGCATCACGCCGTCCGTGGTGAACATCGGCAGCGTGGCCTTGATCGCCGCCGCGTACTGCTCGGCGCCGCCCTGCGCGTAGTCGGCGGGCATCTGCGCGGCGATCTCCTCGGGGCTGTGGGCGGCCATCCACTTGAGGGTCTTCACGAAGGCGTTGGCGAGCTTCTGGGTGGTGTCCTTGTTCTTCTCCACCCAGTCGGTGTTCATGTAGAGCGACGAGGACGGGTACAGCCCGCCGAGCGCCTCGCGGGAGCCCTCGGGGGTGCGCATGTCGTACAGGACCTTGCCGAGGCCCTTGTCCAGGATGTTCGCGACGGTCGGGTCGGTGGTCATCCCGGCGTCGATGCTGCCCTGCTGGAGCGCGGCGATGAAGGTCTGGCCGGCGCCGACCGCGATCGGGCTGAACTCGCTGACGGCGGTGCCGTTCTTGACCGCGAGGTACTTGGTGAGGAAGTCGGTCGAGGAGCCGATGCTGGTGACGCCCAGCTTCTTCCCCTTGAAGTCGGCACCGGACCTGATGGCGTCGGCCTGCTTGGTGGAAACCACCTCGACCTCGCCGGGCGCCTGGGCGAACTGCACGACGGACTCGACCTTCTTGCCCTTGGCCTGGAGGTCGATGGTGTGGTCGTAGAAGCCGACGGCGCCCTGGACGTCCCCGGCGAGCAGCGCGGTGGTGGCGTTGACGCCGGCGGGCTCGGTCATCAGCTCGACGTTGACGCCGGCGTCGGCGAAGTAGCCGAGCCGCTGGGTGAGCATCGCGGGCAGGTAGATGACCTTGTCCAGGCCACCGACCATGATCTTGACCTTGGGCCCGTCGACCTGCTGCCCGGCGGGGGCGGCCACCGCGCCGTGGCCGGCGGTGGCGGCGTCGTTGGCGCAGGCGGAGAGCGGGAGGAGCAGGACGGCGGCGAGGGCGGCTGCGGCTGGTCTGCGCATGGGTGGGGGTGCCTCTCTGTTCTGGCGGCGGGGGGAGTTCAGCGGCCGTCGCCCGCGTCGGCGGGCTTCCAGCGGAACAGCTTCTTCTCGGCGAAGGTCAGCAGTCCCTCGGTGAGCAGCGCGACGACGGCGAGGATGGTCATGGCCGCGTAGACGCCGGCCGCGTTGAAGGTGCCCTGGGCGGCCGCGACGAGCAGGCCGAGGCCCTTGGTGGCGCCGATGTACTCGCCGACGATGGCGCCGATCAGCGCGAAGCCGAAGCTGACGTGCAGGCTGGTGAAGATCCAGGTGGTGGCCGCGGGGATGACCACCTGGAGGGTGACCCTGCGGTTGTCGGCGCCCAGGATGCGGGCGTTGGCGACGAGGTTGCGGTCCACCTCGCGGGCGCCCTGGAAGGCGTTGAAGAACACCGGGAAGAACACCAGCACCACCGCGGAGGCGACCTTGGAGGCCGGGCCCAGGCCGAACCAGATCAGGAAGATCGGTGCGAGCACGATCCGCGGAATGGCGTTGAGCACCTTGATGTACGGCCCGAGGACGTCGGCCAGGAAGCGGACCCGGCCGAGCGCGATGCCCAGCAGCACACCGCCGATGACGCCGATCACCCAGCCGGTGAGGGCCTCGTACAGGGTGTAGCCGATCTGCTCGCCGAGCGAGCCCTGCGCGGTGCCGTGGGTGGTCCACTGCCAGATCTGGTCCCAGATCCTGGACGGCTGGGAGAAGTTGAACGGGTCGATGACGTCCGTACGGGCGCAGACCTCCCACAGCCCGAGGAAGGCCACCAGTACCGCGACCCGGGCGCCGAGGACACCCAACTTCCGGTTGCGGGCGGCCCGTTCACGGGCCTCGGTTCTCGTCGTGACGGCCGGGGGCTTCCCGCCGGCGGCCGGCCCGGACGCCGGCGCCGGCCCGGTTCCGGGCACGGACCCCGCTCCGGGCTCGGCCCCGGACGCGGACACGGACTCTGTCTCAAGCGGCACGACCCGCTCCTCTCTCCCGGGTGATGCGCACCTCTTCGCCGAGCGAGGCCCAGATCTCGCGGTACAGCTCGACGAACCTCGGTTCCAGTCGGACGGCCTCCACGGTGCGCGGACGCGGCAGGTCGACGGTGAAGATCTCCTTGACGGTGGCCGGTCCGGCCGTCATGACGACGACCCGGTCGGCGAGCGCGATGGCCTCGTCCAGGTCGTGGGTGACGAAGACGACCGAGGCCGCGTTCCGTGCGGAGCCGGCCCCCGCCCACAGCTCCAGCAGCTGGTCCGACATCAGTGCCCGGGTCTGCACGTCCAGCGCCGAGAACGGCTCGTCCATCAGCAGGATCGCCGGGTCGTTGACGAAGGTCTGGGCGAGCGCGACACGCTTGCGCATACCGCCGGACAGCTGGTGCGGGTAGCGGTCCTCGAAGGCCGCCAGGCCCACCCGGGCGAGCCAGTCCCGGGCCCGGTCCCGGGCCTCGGCGGCGGGCACGCCGCGAAAGCGCGGGCCGGCCATCACGTTGGACAGCACGGTGCGCCAGGGGAAGACGGCGTCCTGCTGGAAGACGAACCCGACCTTGGGGTCGATCCCGCGCACGGGCTCGCCGTACACCCGGACCTCGCCCTCGGTGGGCTCCTCCAGGCCGCTGACCAGCGTCAGCGTGGTGGACTTGCCGCAGCCGGTGGGGCCGACGACGGCGACGAACTCGCCTTGGGCGACGGTCAGATCGAGATCGCGGACGGCGGTGTGCAGCGCCCCGGAGGGGGTGCGGAACCGTTTGGTCGCGCCGGTCAGCTCGATCGCCGGGGTGGTGTTGCTCATGTCGATCCTCCCGGGTCTGTGCCTGCCCCGGAAAGGTAGGAGCGGGTCCGGCCCCGGCGGGAGCCTTCTCCGCGTAGTGCGACTTCTCCGCATAGAGGGGTGTTCTGCTCGTTTTGCTTCCGCTACAACTGCGGGGACGCGGCTGACAGGAACATCCCGGAAACGTAGGGTGTCCCGACCCCACCCACCGGCGGCCCCGACCGCCCTCCGAGGACGCCCGATCCCCCGCAGCCGCCGAGAGGAGGCCCGGATGAAGCTCCCCCGTGGACCCCGCCGGGTCTTCGCCCAGTTGCTGCTGAGCCAGACCGTCGTCACCGTCGGTGTCACCGCCGTGACCGCGGGGCTGTTCCTGGCCCCGGTCAGCAGCGAGCTGGACCACGACGCGATGCAGCGAGCGCTGTCGATCGCCCAGGCCACCGCCACCGACGAGAACATCGCCCGGGCGGCCGCCGGCCGCGACGTGGTGGCCGCCCAGCGCAACGCCGAGCAGATCCGGCTGGCCACCGGCGCCAGTTTCGTGGTGATCACCGACCGGGACGGCATCCGGCTCTCGCACACCGACCCGGGCCGGATCGGCCAGCGGGTCAGCACCGATCCGGAGCCCGCCCTCAGCGGCCGCAGCGTCACCGCCATCCAGGAGGGCACCCTGGGCCGCACCGCCCGCGGCAAGGTGCCGCTGCGGATGGCGGACGGCCGGATCGTCGGCGAGGTGTCGGTCGGCATCAGCGACGACTCGATCCGCCGCCGGCTGCTGACGATGCTCACCGGCATCCTGCTGTGCGCGGGCGCCGGCCTGGCCGCCGGGACGCTCGCCACCCTCCTCCTGGCCCGCCGCCTCAAGCGCCGCACCCACAACATCGCGCTGGCCGACATCTCGGCGCTGCTGGTGGAGCGGGAGGCGATGCTGCACGGCATCCGCGAGGGCATGGTGGCGCTGGACGAGCGCGGCCGGATCCGGCTGGCCAACGACGAGGCCCTGCGACTGCTCGGCCTGCCCGAGGACTGCACCGGCCACCCGATCGGCGCGGTGCTGCCGCCGGGCCGACTGGCGGACGTGCTCTCCGGGCGGATCACCGGCGCCGACCTGCCGGCCGTACGGGACGACCGGGTGCTGGTGGTGAACCGGACGGCCACGCCCGAGGGCGGCGCGGTGGTGACCCTGCGGGACCGCACCGAGCTGGAGTCGCTGGTCCGGGAGCTGGACACCACCCGCAGCCTGACCGAGGCGCTGCGGGCCCAGGACCACGAGCACGCCAACCGGATGCACACCCTGCTGGGCCTGCTGGAACTGGGCCGCCACGAGCAGGCGGTGGCGTTCATCTCGGAGCAGTCCGGCTCGCACGCCGTGGTCGCCGCACGGATCGCCGAGCAGGTTCAGGACCCGCACGTGGCGGCACTGCTGGCGGGCAAGACCTCGGTGGCGGGCGAGCGCGGGGTGCTGCTGGTACTGGCTCCGGCGGCGCACCTGCCGGACGCGGTGGTGGACGCCCGGGCACTGGTGACGGTGCTCGGCAACCTGATCGACAACGCGGTGGACGCGCTGGCCGCGGACGGCGGGGGCCGGGTGGAGGTGAGCCTGGCGGCGGCCGGGCCGACCCTGCTGCTGCAGGTCGCGGACAGCGGCCCGGGCGTGCCGGAGGAGCTGCGGGAGCAGGTCTTCGAAGAGGGGTGGACCAGCAAGGACGCGCCCGCGCACCGACCGCGCGGGCTGGGGCTGGCGATGGTGCGGCGACTGGTCGAGCGGACCGGCGGCCGGATCGTGCTCGACACCGGGCCGCTCGGCGGTGCCCGGTTCACCGTCGAGTTGCCCGAGGCCCTGCTCACCACTCGGCTCGTGGAGGCGTGATGATCGACGTACTCGTGGTGGACGACGACTTCCGGGTCGCGGACGTGCACGCCGCGTACGTGGCCAAGGTCCCGGACTTCCGGGTGACCGGCACGGCGCACTCGGCCGGGGAGGCGCTGGCCGCCCTGGAGCGCCGCCCGGTGGACCTGCTGCTGCTCGACCACCACCTGCCCGACGAGACCGGCCTGGCCCTGGTGCGCCGGCTGCGGGAACGCCAGGTCGCCTGCGACGTGATGATGGTGACGGCCGCCCGGGACGTCTCGACGGTGCACGCCGCGATGCAGCACGGCGCACTCCAGTACCTGGTCAAGCCGTTCACCTTCGCCGGGCTGCGGGAGAAGCTGGTGGCGTACGCCCAGCTGCGCCACGCGCTCGCCGCGCCCGCCCGGGAGGCCGGCCAGGACGAGGTGGACCGGCTGTTCGCGACCCTGCGCAGCGCCGCCGCCCCGGCCGGCATGCTCCCCAAGGGCCACTCGGCGCCCACCACGGACCTGGTGATGGGCGTGTTGCGACGGGCCGGCCGGCCGCTGTCGGCCCAGGAGGTCGCCGACGCCACCGGGCTGAGCCGCTCCACCGCGCAGCGTTACCTCAAGCAGCTGGAGCGGGACAGCCGGCTGCGGCTGACCCTGCGGTACGGCGACACCGGCCGGCCGGAGCACCGCTACGGGCTGCCGGCCCGGGCGTAGGAGGACGGCTCCGCGACCAGGGGGCCGAACAGCCCGCCGGACGAGGCCCGAACAGCGGCCCGGGGGCCCGGCAGCCCGCCGGACGAGGCCCGAACAGCGACCGGACACGGGTCGGACAGGATCCGGACAGGGGGGAACCCCGGCGGCCCCAGGCCCGCCGGGGTTCCCCGGGCGCGACGGCTCAGGCCGCGCCCGCACCGGTGAGGGCACGCACCTCCAGCTCGGCGAACCGGTCCGGGTCGGCGGGCTCGGACGAGGTGACCGTCCCGATCCAGCCGGCCAGGAAGCCCAGCGGGATGGAGACGATGCCGGGGTTCTCCAGCGGGAACCAGTGGAAGTCGAGGCCCGGGAACAGCGCCTCGGCGGAGCCCGACACCACCGGCGAGAAGAACACCAGCACGATCGCCGGGACCAGCCCTCCGTACACCGCCCAGACCGCGCCGCGGGCGGTGAACCGCGACCAGAACAGGCTGTACAGCAGCACCGGCAGGTTGGAGGAGGCGGCGACGGCGAAGGCCAGGCCGACCAGGAAGGCGACGTTCAGGTGCTGGGCGAAGAGGCTGATCACGATCGCCGTCGCGCCGATCCCCGCGGCGGCGATCCGGGCGACCATCACCTCCTGCTGCTCGCTGACCTCGGAGACCGACTCCTTCCCCGACCGGGAGGCCGGGACGGTCTCGCCCCGGCGGCGCCGCCCGCGGCCGTTCTTCACCTGCTCGCGGCCCGGCCGGGCGCGCCAGGCGCCGGCCCAGATGTCGTGGGCGAAGGCCGCGGAGGAGGCCAGGGTCAGCCCGGCGACCACCGCGAGGATGGTGGCGAAGGCGATCGCCGAGATCAGGGCGAACAGCACCACCCCGCCGGTGCTGCCGTTGCCGCCGCCGAGCACCAGGGCGAGCAGCGGAACGGCGGTGTTCCCGGCCGAGTTGGCGTGCCGCACCTCGGCCGAGCCGATCAGCGCGGTGGCGCCGAGGCCGAGCACGATGGCCATCAGGTAGAAGCTGCCGACCAGGCCGATCGCCCACATCGTGGAGCGGCGGGCGGCCCGCGCGGTGGGCACGGTGTAGAACCGGGACAGGATGTGCGGCAGACCGGCGGTGCCGAGCACCAGGCCGAGGCCGAGGCTGACGAAGTCCAGCCGGCTGGTGATGCTGCCGCCGTACTTGAGCCCGGGCTCCAGGTAGCGGTGCCCGGCGCCGCTGTGCTGGGCGGCCTGGCGCATCAGCTCACCGAGGTCCCCGTGGAAGCGGACCACCAGCAGCACCGTCAGCAGCACCGAACCGCCGGTCAGCAGGAAGGCCTTGATGATCTGGATCCAGGTGGTGGCCCGCATCCCGCCGATGGTGACGTAGACGATCATCAGGGCGCCGACCGCGATGATGGTCCAGGTGCGGGCGTGCGGGCTGCCGGTGCCCAGCAGCAGGGCGACCAGCGAACCGGCGCCGACCATCTGGGCCACCAGGTAGAGCAGGGTGACCACGACGCTGGCGCCACCGGCCGCGGCGCGCACCTTGCGACGGCGCAGCCGCAGCCCGAGGACGTCGGCGAGGGTGTACCGGCCGGCGTTGCGGACGAGTTCGGCGACCAGCATCAGCACGACCAGCCAGGCGACCAGGAAGCCGATGCTGTAGAGCACGCCGTCGTAGCCGTACAGCGCGATCAGGCCGGCGACGCCCAGGAAGGACGCGGCGGAGAGGTAGTCCCCGGAGAGCGCGAAGCCGTTCTGCAGCGGGGTGAAGTCGCGGCCGCCGGCGAAGAAGTCCTCGGCGGCGTTGCCCTGGCGGCCGACCCAGAGGGTGACCCCCAGGGTGACCAGGACGACGACGGCGAACAGCGCGATGGCGAGCGAGTGGTGGTCGCCGGTGGGGGCGACCGGTGGCGGGGTGGCGGTCGACACCACGGTCCGGACGGTGGTCTGCACCGCGGCCCTGGCCGCGTCGGTGGGCACGGAGGCCGTCATCAGTGTCGTCATCGCAGCTGGTCCTGGGTGTCCCAGCGCAGGCCCAGGGCGGCGCGGTCGCGCTTGGTCCGGGCGTTGCGGGCGTAGAGCCAGGCGAGCAGGAAGGTCGAGGCGAACTGCAGCAGCCCCAGCAGCCAGGCCACGTTGAGCGGACCGGCCACCGCGCGGCGCATCAGGTCGGGGGCGCCGGCCTGGGCGGCGACGAACAGCAGGTACCAGGCGAGGAAGGCACCGGTGATCGGGAAGACGAAGGTCCGGTAGCTGCGGCGGATCTGCCGGAAGGCGGCACTGGCCTGGACCTCCCGGTAGACCTCGGTCCGGTCGGCGACCGGTTCCTCGTCCAGTGGCGCGAGGGATGCGTGCGGTGCGGCCTGGGCCGCTGGATCGGCGGGGGTGCTCTGGGCGAACGGCTCGACGGCGGGCCCGTGGATCGGTGCGCCGACGGCCACAGGCTCGACGACTGCCTCGGCCGACCGGTCCGTACGGACGTGATCCGTACGGGTGGGGCCCGACTGCGCCGGTACCGCCGATCGGCGGTGCGCAGCCGATGACTCGGCGGGCTCAACGGGGGTGCCGGCGGCCGGAGCGGCCCACCAGTCGAATCGCTGCCCCTGGCCGGGGCTGCTCGTCTGCTGCTGTGGCACTGCTGCTCCTGGACGGCCGGATGTTCTGACCCGAACCATGATGGCGGCCCCTGAGCAGCGCCCCTGACCATCGCAGATACGTTCACTCGATGAGGTGATCGATCATCCGACAGACGCTCATCCGACTACTGCTGCGTCCCGGTGATTCCGTGTCGGAAGGCGTAGGCGACCGCCTGAGCCCGGTCCCGCACCGCGGTCTTGGCGAACAGATTGTTGATGTGGGTCTTCACGGTCGCCTGGCTGACGAACAGCCGTTGGGCGATCTCGGCGTTGGACAGCCCCTCGGCGATCAGCGCGAGCACCTCGGCCTCCCGCGCGGTCAGCCCGTCGGGCAGCTCCCCCGGCCGGCCGGCGGGCCGCTCGGCGGTCGCCCCGGAGCCGCCGTGCTGCCCCGAAAGCCTTTCCAGCAGCCGGAGTTGGACCTGCGGGGAGAGCCCGGCGGCACCCGAACGGACGTCCGCGATGGCCCGGGCGATCTCCTCCGCGCCGGCGTCCTTGGTGAGGTAGCCGCGCGCCCCGGCCTGGAGCGCCGGGAACAGCGAGTCGTCGTCGGCGTAGGTGGTGAGCACCACGACCTCGGTCTCCGGGTGCGCCGCGCGGATCCGCCTCGTCGCCTCGACCCCGTCGCAGCGCGGCATCCGCAGATCCATCAGCACCACGTCCGGGTGATGACGCTCCACCAGGGCGACGGCCTCCTCCCCGTCCCCGGCCGCACCGACCACCTCGATGCCGGGCAACAGCCCCAGCAGCATCACGATGCCCTCGCGCACCACCGTCTGGTCGTCCGCGACCAGCACCCGGGCCGCCCTCTCCTCCGTCATGCCGGCACCCGCAGCAGCACGCGCCACCCTCCGTCCTGCGGGCCCGCCAGCAGCGTGCCCCCGAGCAGTTCCGCGCGTTCGCGCATTCCCAGCAGACCGTACCCGCTGCCGCTCGCGGCCAGCCCCTCCGACGACGACTCACCTGCGGTTTGGCCGCGCGGCGGCCGGGTGTTGCGCACCTCCAGCTCCACCGCGCCGTCCAGGTAGCGCAGTTCGACGGAGCAGCGGGCGCCGGGCGCGTGCTTGCGGACGTTGGTCACCGCCTCCTGGGCGGTGCGCCGCACCGCGAGGGCGGCCTCGGCGGCGAGCGGGCGGGGCGTGCCGGTGACGGTGAGGGCGGCCCGCTCCCGCCCGGTCAGCTCGACCAGGAACTCCCCGACCGGGGTGAGCTCCCCGCGCAGCGCCGACAGGGCCTGCCTGGTCTCGGCCAGCCCGTCCTGCGCCATCCGCCGGGCGGCGACGACCCGTTCGCGGATCTGCTCGCGGTCCGTCCCGGCGTCCAGCATCAGCCGGGCCGCCTCCAGGTGGACGAGCTGCGCGGAGAGGCTGTGGGCGAGCACGTCGTGGATCTCCCGGGCGATCCTGGCCCGTTCGGCGAGCGCCGCGCTCTCCGCCTCGGCCGCCCGGGCGGCCCGTTCCTGGGCGAGCAGTCGGCGGGAGGTGCCGCGTGCCTCGATGTCCAGCCGCAGCAGGTAGCCGACCAGGACGGAGCCTCCGATCGTGGCGGCGATGCTGAGCCAACTCGCCGGGGAGGCGGCCGTGTACGAGCCCAGCGCGGCCGCCGCGGCGAGCAGGGCGGGCGCGGGCGGCAGCCGGATCAGGGCCGTCACGGCCAGCCCGATCCAGAGGAAGTCGGCCAGCGTGTAGGCCGACCCCTGGTTGGCGAGCCAGCCGGCGCCGACCACGGCGGCGGTCAGCAGGTACGAGAGGGCCGGGCGCTGCTCCCGGGTGGCCCGCAGGTACACCGCGCAGAGGGCGAAGGCCGCGGCCAGCCCGGCCGCCGCGACCGCCGCCGCCCAGCCGGCGTACCTGCCGCCGGAGAAGGTGCCCCAGCCGACGACGACCAGCAGGACGGTCCGGCCGACCACCGTGAGGACCCGCCGCGGTCGGCTCTCGGCCTCGCGTTCCAGTCCCTCCCGGGACGGCCAGCCGATCCGGTACCACCCGGCCACGGGTTCCTCCTCGGTGCTCACGGCGAACGGAAGTCGGCGAACGGAAGTCACTGCAGCGCGGCGGTCCGCCGTGCGGGCTCCAGAGTCCGGGCCCTCCAGTTGACCACGAGCGAGCGGACCAGCAGCAGGACCGCCATGCCGAGCATCAGCGAGCTGCCCGCCTGGTGGACGCCCAGGGCCGAACCGGTCGCGTACAGGCCGATCCGGACGGCGATCATCCCGCCCCAGGCGGCCACGGTGGCCCTGGTGCCCTTGACCAGGACGGCGCCGTCGGCGGCCCGCCAGATCCGGACGGTCCAGCCCCAGACCGATCCCATCGCGAGCACGGTGACCAGTCCGACGGCGAGCAGGGTGGCGGACAGCGCGGTGTGCTGGTGGTCGATGATCTGCGGATCGCGCAGCGCGAGCGCGCCCAGGATCAACGGCAGCAGCCAGAAGCGGCGTTCGGTGTCCAGACGCTGGACCCGCATCTGGCGCTGGGCCACCAGGACCACCACCGCGGCGATCACGAGCAGGTTGGCTACGGAGCCCATCGTGTTTCTCCGTCCCGGGGAGAGGCTTGTCACTGACCTCTCCGACGCTACGGATCCGGCGCCTCGCCCTGATCGGAGCCGGGGTGGACCCCGGGTGGAACCGGGGGGGGGGGGGGGGGGGGCCCCCCCGCCCCCGGGCCCCCCCCCCCCCCGGGGGCCCCGGGCGCGGGGAGGCCGGCGGGGGGGGGCGGGAGGGCGGGGCGGGGGCGGGG
>NZ_JBEXWT010000124.1:0-22412 GCF_040629945.1 Kitasatospora sp. NPDC005856
GTCAGAAGGGTGTCCAGGTTCGTCTTCACAAACCAACCAACGGGCACCCTTCGTCATGGTCGCGGCCAGGTCAGCGATCGGACTCATTCATCTAGACCGGCCCGACCGCCTCGGTCAGGACAGCCCGGCCGCATCGGCGAGGACGGCGGCGGTCCGTCGCCCTGCGGTCAGGGTGTCGGCGTCCGTGGCCGGGAGACAGCGGCGGGCCTCGGGGCGGTAGGCGGTCATCACCACACCGGCGTGGTCGGTGGGGAGTTCGAGCACTCGTACCGCCGACATCTGCTGTGTCAGGGCAGCGCTCAACCGTCGCGTGTGGCCGACGTCCACGATGTCGTCCGCCGTGCCGTGGACCAGCCGGAGCGGGACGGGGGACGGGCCGGCCGCCAGGTGGTCGAGCGGGGCCTCGCCGGTGGTGACGGCCTTGGTCGAGTAGTGGGAGGCGATGCCCACGGCGGCGACGGGGCGCAGCTCGGCGGGGGTGCCCGGGTGGGTGGCGACGGCGATCGCCTCGCGGCCGCCCATCGACCAGCCGGCCAGGACGAAGCGGGTCGGGTCCCCGCCGTGCTCGGTGGCGATCCGGCGGGCCCGGGCCAGCGAGGCGAGCAGTTCGGCTCGGCCGCCGTCCGGCTGCTCGGCGTTCCAGTCCGGGACGAGCACCAGCAGCCCCAGCCCGGCGGCCTCCTGGGCCAGCGGCCGCAGCACGTCGCGCTCGTTCGGGCCGCTGCCGTGCCAGAGCAGCACGACGGGAGCCGGCCCGGCGCCGCTGACGGCCGGAAGGTGGATGTCCGTCAGCCGTCCGGGGGCGTACGGAGCCGTCCGGAACGGGGCGCTCGTCATCCGGGATTTCCCTCCGATTCGGTGAATGATCACGGAGCTGCTACTGTACGTCTCGTTGCGAGGGAGTGATTCCTCCTCAGGCGTCAGTGGTGCTACCAGAGCACGTCCTACTTTCAGTAGGGAGAGTCCGTGCGATCCGGGCCTGGCGCTCCGAAGTCGGACTGGGTCCGGTGCCGTGAAATCGGTGCCGGGCCCAGTCCGCGTTTTCCGGGGAGCGGGCCGGGTGTTCAGAACTGCCGGGCGTTGAGGCCGACCGGTGTTCGGGACGGCCGGCGTTCAGGACGGCCGGACGTTCAGGACGGCTGACGGTCGGAGCCGAGTTCGCGGGAGATCCGCAGGCCGACCTGGGCGACGACCGGGCCCAGGGCGCGGACCCGGGCGGCGGTCATCCGTGAGGTGAGGCCGGAGACGGACAGGGCGGCGGTGACCTCGCCGGTGTGGTCGAAGATCGGGGCGGCGACGCAGCGGACCTCGGGCTCGTTCTCGCGGTCGTCGATCGAGTAGCCGCGGGCGCGGACGCGGGCGAGGTCGGCGCGGAGCCGGGGCTCGTCGGCGATGGTCCAGGCGGTGACCGGGCGCAGTCCGGCCGCGACCACCTCGGCGACGGCCTCCTCGGGCAGCCAGGCGAGGATCGCCTTTCCGGTGGCGGTGCAGTAGGCGGGGGCGCGGCTGCCGACCCGGGAGGCCATCCGGACGTTGGTCTCGTCCTCGACCTTGTCCAGGTAGACGATCCCGGGGGCCTGCCAGACGGTCAGGTGGACGGTCTCGCCGGCCTCGCGCTGGAGCCGGCGCAGGTGTTCGGCGGCGACGCTGCGCAGGTCGAGGGTGGTCAGATAGGCCTGACCGAGGCGCAGCGAGCCGTGTCCGAGCCGGAACCAGCCGGTCTCGCGGTCCCGGTCGAGGAGGTGCTCGTCCAGCAGGGGGCCGGCCAGTCGCAGCACGGTGCTCTTGTTGAGGCCGAGTCCGTCGGCGAGTTGGGCGAGCGGGACGCCGCGCCCGTCGCCGTGGTCGCGGACGTAGCCGAGGACGGCGAGCGCGCGGCGCAGCGAGGAGGACTGGTTGCGTTCGGTCGCGGGTTTCTTGGGCGCCGTCTCCGTCATGGGTCCGTTCCCTGGTGTTGTTCTGCCGGTGTTCCCCCGCTGGTCGGCGGCGGTTGTCAGAACGTACCCGTTCGCAGCCGGATCACCTCATCTTCGATACAACGTTGTGCACTGCAAAACTTTCACCAACTCCCTCTTGTTGGCGCCGATCGCCCCCGCCTAACGTCCCTGCCATCGAGCAGGCGACGTCGCCCCACCCGAGCGCTGCGTCCTGCCGTACCCCCACCACTTCACCCACCATCGGCCCCGGTCAGGGCCTGCTTCGACGTGCCCGTCCCCGGCGGCGGACGTCTCGGCGGCAGCTGTCGGGAGGGGAGGTCTCCACCATGCGACTCATCGGACGGACCGCCGCAGCCGTCGTGCTCGCCGCCGGCTGCCTGGCCGCCACCGCCTGTGCCCCCGGCACCGCCGCGCCGGCGGGCGACAAGGCCGCCGACGACCGGACCGGCACTCTGCAGGTCTGGCTGTACAACGAGGCGGGCAACGCGGCCAAGGAGGCCGTGGTCGCCAAGGCCGTGACCGAGTTCCAGGCATCCCACCAGGGCGTCACCGTCAACGTCAGCTACATCGACACCGACGCCTCGGCCCGCGCGGCCAAGATGAAGGGCGCCTTCAACGACCCGAACAGCGCCCCCGACCTGGTCGAGTTCGGCAACACCGACCTGCCCGGCTACGTCGCCGCCGGCGGCCTCGCCGACATCACCGCCGAGCTGGACAAGTGGCAGGACAAGGGAGACCTCGACCCGGCGATCGCGAGGACCGCCGTGGTGGACGGCAAGACCTACGGCCTGCCCTGGTGGGTCGGCGTGCGCGCGCTGTACTACCGCACCGACCTGTTCACCGAGGCCGGCCTCACCCCGCCGACCTCCTACGCCGAGCTGGTCGCCGCCAACCAGAAGATCCACGCCGCGCACCCGGACACCTTCGGCATCGCCGTCGGCGGCAAGTACACCTTCGCCGCACTGCCCTTCGTCTGGGACGCGGGGGGCGACATCGCGATCAAGGACGGCGCCGGCTTCAAGGCGGCGATCGACTCGCCCGCCTCGCAGGCCGGGATCAAGCGCTACACCGACCTGTTCGGCGCGGACGGCTGCCCCGCCCAGCAGTGCGCGGACCTGACCGGCGGCAAGACCGTCGACCTGTTCGCGGCCGGCAAGTCGGCGATGGCGGTGCTGCTCAACTCCAACCGCGGCAAGGTGGACGCGGGCGCGGTCAAGGGCAAGTACGGCGTGGTGCCGCTGCCCGGCGCGAAGGCCGGCTCGATCGCCCCGGCCTTCGCGGGCGGCAACAACCTGGGCGTGATGAAGGCGGCCAAGCACCGCACGCTGGCCGTCGAGTTCGCCGAACTGCTGGCGAGCCCCGCGTACCAGGAGCAGATGTACGACGCGATGGGCAACCTGCCGACGCTCAAGTCCGTCAGCGGCAAGGTCGCGGCGAAGGACGCGTTCCTGAAGCCCTTCACCGACACCATCGCGGCCGGCACGAAGTTCGTCCCGCTCGACCAGGGGTGGGCGCAGATCGACGCCCAGTCGGTGATCCCGACGATGCTCCAGCAGGTCGTCACCGGCAAGGCGGACGTGGCCAAGGCCTCGGCCGACGCCGCCGCGCAGATCTCCTCCGCCTTCGCCGCGCACTGACGGCCGACGGCCGACGGCCGGCGCCGCAGCGCTGACCACCGGTACCGCACTGACGGCTGTCGGCACCGCACCGTCGGCCCCTGGCACCGCACCGGCGGCCACCGGCCGCGTACGGACGGCCCCCCTCCCGGTTCGTCTCAGAGAGCAGGTCCCGCACGTGTCCGTATCCACCTCGACCGCCCCGGCGCCGCCTTCCCCGCAGAGGCGCCGTGGGGGTAGGGCGCCGGCCGCACCCCCGGGCGGCCGGCGCCGGCGGCCCCCGCTGCTGCTGCTCCTGCCGGCCGCGGTCATCCTGATCCCGCTGGTCGCCTACCCGATCTACCAGCTCGGCCTGCTGTCCGTCCTGGACTTCGGGCAGGCCCAGGCCTCCGGCGGCGTCCCGACCTCCTTCGTCGGTTTCGGCAACTACACGAAGATCCTGGAGGACGAGCAGTTCTGGACGGTGCTGTTCCAGACCATCGGCTTCGCCGCCTTCTGCGTGGTCGCCACCCTGGCCGTCGGCGCCACCCTCGCGGTGCTGCTCACCAAGGTCGGCCGGTGGCCGCGGCTGGTGCTGACCACCGCGGCGATGGCCGCCTGGGCGGCGCCGGCGATGACCGGTTCGACGGTGTGGAGCTTCCTGTTCGACACCAACCTCGGTCTGGTCAACCACACCCTGGAGGGGCTCGGGCTCTCCGGCTTCCACGAGTTCAACTGGTTCTACGACAAGTGGACGGCGTTCCTGATCGTCGGGGCCGTGGTGGTGTGGCACTCCTACCCGTTCGTGATGGTCACCCTCTACGCGGGCATCCGGGCGATCCCGGAGGAGATCATGGAGGCGGCCGCCCTGGACGGCGCCAACACCTGGACCACCTTCCGCCGGATCACCGCGCCGATGCTGCGGCCGATCCTGACCATCGTGGTCATCCAGTCGGTGATCTGGGACTTCAAGGTCTTCACCCAGATCTACGTCATGACCGAGGGCGGCGGCATCGCCGGCCAGAACCTGGTGCTCAACGTGTACGCGTACCAGAAGGCGTTCGCCTCCTCGCAGTACGGGCTGGGCGCGGCGATCGGCGTGATCATGCTGCTGATCCTGGTGATCCCGACGGTCCTGTACATCCGCACGCTGCGACGGACGGGGAACGAACTGTGAGCCCGGTGAACTCCTCTCCCGCCACCGCGAAATCGGCCCGGAACACTCGTGGCCGGTGGCGGCTGGCCGCCAACACCGGCGCGGTCGTGCTGGCCGTGGTCACCGCCTTCCCGATCTTCTGGATGGTGCTGTCGGCCTTCAAGCCCAAGGGCGAGATCCAGTCCCTCGACCCCAGGCCGTGGACCGCCCACCCCACGCTGGAGAGCTTCCGTCAGGTGCTCAGTGTGGACGGCTTCGGCCGCTACTTCGTGAACAGCCTGGTGGTCGCGCTGTCGGTGGTGGTGCTGTCGGCGATCGTGGTCTTCCTGGCGGCGGTGGCCGTGACCAGGTTCCGCTTCAGGTTCCGCACCACCATCATGGTGATGTTCCTGATCGCCCAGATGATCCCGGTCGAGGCGCTGACCATCCCGCTGTTCTTCATGTTCCGTGACGCCGGGCGGTTCGCCCCGGGCGTCGGGCTGAACACCCTGGCCTCGCTGGTCCTGGTGCAGCTGGCGTTCTCGTTGCCGTTCGGGATCTGGATGATGCGCGGCTTCGTCGCGGCCGTCCCGGTCTCGATCGAGGAGGCGGCGCAGATCGACGGGGCCGGCCGGACCCGCATCCTGTGGCGGATCCTGCTGCCGCTGGTGGCGCCGGGCCTCGCCGCGACCAGCGTGTTCTCCTTCATCGCGGCGTGGAACGACTTCGTCTTCGCCAAGACCTTCATCATCAGCGCCACCCAGAACCAGACGCTGCCCTCGGCGCTGCTGGTCTTCTTCAAGCCGGACGAGAACGACTGGGGCGGCATCATGGCGGCGTCCACGCTGATGACCGTGCCGGTGCTGATCTTCTTCATCGCGGTGCAGCGCAAGCTGGTCTCCGGGCTGGCCGGTGCGGTGAAGGACTGACGTCCAGGCGGCCGCGCACCCGGGAGCCCCGCTGTCGGTCGGGGCTCCCTCGGCCGTCCGGGGCTCCGTCGGCCGTCCGGGGCTCCCTCGGCCGTCCGGGGCTCCGTCGGCCGCCCGGGACTCCCTCGACCGTTCGGCCGGCCGGGCCGAGCGGTTTCAGGAGACGAAGCCGACGACGTCGGTGCCCTTCCGGCGCTGCGCCAGCCGGAGCCAGCCGAGGACCTCCGCGACGGCCTCGGCCACCTCGCGCTCTGGCGCCGGGGTAAGGCCCTCGCGCTCGGCCTGTTCGAACTGGTCCAGCGCCTTCCGGCAGGCCTCGGCCGGCCAGGCGCTGCACGACGGCACGTCGCAGTGGGGCAGTTCGGCGGGAAGGCCGCCGCCGTACTGGAAGTCCGCGAGCGAGACCGCGGTGATCCCGTACGCCTTCAGGCCGTCGTCGACGACCTCCAGCCAGTTGCCCCGGAACGGTCCGAAGGAGTCGACGTCCAGGGGCTGCCCGACGAGCCAGCACAGCCGCCGGTACGCGTAGCCGTACTGGAAGGCGTGGTCCTCGTTCCCGGAGAAGGGGCCGCCGTGCACCACGGCGCGCAGCGCCTCCAGGGCGGTCGGAGCGCCCTGGGCGATCTCGTCGGCGAAGTGCTCGTCGGACCTGTCCAGGGACGGGCCGAAGTACGCGAGGGCTTCGTCGAGTGCCCCGTCGTCGCCGCTGCCGACGCGGGCACGGAGCTCCGCGGGGTCGACCAGGTACGCGCGCAGGAAGGAACTCATGGCAGCACGGTAGCGGTCGCAACGGACAGCCGGTTCGGCGGGGCGGTCCTCCTCGGTCATCGGAGCGTGCGCCGAACGGTCTTGCCAGGAAGGCGGATTGACGAAGCGCACGGATGCGGGCCGGGCCCGGGGGGAGAGAGGGCGGAAGGGGCGCCGGCTCGCCGGGGGCGGGCTCAGGCCACCGCCGCGGAGTCCCGGGCCGGGACGGCGACCAGCACGAACTCCGCACCGGCGTCGTCCCGGACCAGCGCGGTGCGGCCGAACGGCGCCGGCGCCGGCCCGGTGACGACGGTGCCGCCGAGGGCGCGCAGCCGCTCGGCCGTGCGGTCGGTGTCCGCGGTCGCGAAGTGGACCAGCCAGCGGGCTTCCTCGCCCGGGCGGGCGGGGCCGATGCTGCACGCGGGCAGACCGGCCACCCGGGCGAGGGTGTGGCCCGCCCGGGGCCGGTCGTAGCCGTAGCCGAGGACCCGGAGGTAGAAGGCGCGGGCGGCGTCGGGGTCGGGGGAGAGGTGCTCGTTCCAGGCGAACGCGCCCGGCTCGTCGACCAGGCCGGCGCCGTCGATGGTGCCGGCCCGCCAGAGCCCGAAGCGGGCGCCGAGCGGGTCGACGGCGAGAGCGGCGCGGCCCTGCTCCGGCACCTCGTACGGCTCACGGGCGAGGCGGCCGCCGGCGGCCCGGACGGCGGCGAGGGTGCGCAGCGGATCGGGGCAGGCGAGGAAGGTGGTCCAGGTGGCGGGGGTCCGGGCGCCTGGGGTGCGGGTGCCGGCCGGGTCGTCCGTCCGGGCCCGTTCGACGGCCGCGACCTGGGCGCCGTACCGGGTGGCCACGGCCTCGTCGGGGCCGGTCGGGACGAACTCCCAGTCGAACAGCGCACCGTAGAAGGCCTGCGCCCGTGCGGTGTCCGGCGTGGTGAGCACGACCCAGCACGGGACCCCGGCGTGGTAGGTGCCCGGCTTCGGCATGCGGCCCTCCTGACGGGCCCGGTGTCCGGCGCCCGGTGTCCGGTGTCCGGCGCCCGGTGTCCGGCGCCCGGCGTTCGACGTCCGGCCTTCGACGTCCGGCGTCAGGGAACCGGGTGCCACCGGCCCCACTCGCCAGCCTCCGCGCCCGACGGGCGCGCGGCAAGCGGGGAATCGGTGGCGAGCGGGAGTCAGTGGCGAGCGGGGAGTCAGGACACTCCGTGCGGCCGGAACTGGATGCTGATCCGGGGGCCGACCGGGCGGGCCGTCTTGGGGACCGCGTGGTCCCAGGTGCGCTGGCAGGAGCCGCCCATCACGATCAGGTCCCCGTGCCCGAGCGGGTGGCGGACGACCGCCCCGCCGCCGGACCGGGGCCGCAGCGCCAGGGTGCGCGGCTCGCCGACGGAGAGGATCGCCACCATGGTGTCCTCGCGGGCGCCGCGCCCGATCCGGTCGCCGTGCCAGGCCACGCTGTCCCGGCCGTCCCGGTAGTAGCAGAGACCGAGGGTGCGGAACGGCTCCCCCAGCTCCCGGGCGTAGTGCCGGTTCAGCGCCGCCCGGGCCAGGCCGAGCACCGGGTGCGGCGGCTCGGCCTGTGCCGGGTAGGAAGCCAGCAGGCGCGGGACGTCGACCGTCCGCTCGTACATCTCGCGGCGCTCGGCCCGCCACGGCACCTCGGCGGCCAGTTGCTCGAACAGCTCGTCCGCGCCGTGCAGCCAGCCCGGGAGCAGGTCCAGCCAGGCGCCGTCACCGAGTGGCTGCCGCCGCAGGTCGTCGAGCGGGCCGAGGCGGATGCCGCTGCGGTCCGCGTCGTCGAACAGCGAGGGCTGGAGGTGGACGGTGCCGTGCATGGGGTCAGCGTACGCCTTCATTCGAACATCTGCTCGAATGGCGGAAGGGTCCAGGGCCCCGGATTCCGGGTTCCGGGGTTCCGGGGTTCCGGGCTTCTGGGCTCCTAGGCTTCGGACATGGCGATCAACGGCTTCGGGGTCACCGAGTTCCAGCTGGTGCTGCTGCGTCGGATGGCCGATTTCCAGCCCGGGCTGGTCGAGGAGGCGGTGCGGCGGCTCGGCGCCACCCGCGCGTCGATGCGGGAGGCCAACAAGCGCTGGCAGGCGATGGTCCGCGCACCCCGCTTCCCGCGCGGCGCCGCCCGGTACGCGGCCGTGCTCGGGCCGGCCGGGGCGAGCGTGCCGCGCCGGATCGGGGACCTCGACTGTGTCGCGCGACAGTGGGCGCTGCCGCTCTGGCCCGAGCTGCGGTTCGAGATCCTGCTCGGGCCGGCGGAGATCGGTGGGCCGCTGCTGAACGAGTGGCTGGTGCGGGCGGCCGGCTCCCCGGTGCCCGTGCTGCGCACACTGGCCGACCTCCTGCCGTGGAGCTGTGTGGTGGGTGACGTCGGGGCCGCGTTCCCGTCGGCCGTGCCGCGTGAGGGGAGTGCGCCGACCAGGTTCCGGCTGGACTTCGAGGCGCCGGACGCCGGTGGGCGGCTGCGCCGGTGCGAGGCGGACTTCACCTGGGGGTTGCTCCAGGAGGTCCGCCCGATGGGGGCCCAGAGCATGGGTATGCCGGACGATGCAAGGTGATATTCAGTGAATGCCTTGGATTTGCAGGCTAAAAGTAGGTGTGGCAATCTAATCGCAGACATTGAAGAGTTTTGACATCGGAAAGTGAAGGATCATGTCGGACGGCGCCCGCGTCATCGTCGGAGTCAGCGGTTCCCTGCACAGCCTGACCGCCCTGCATCGGGCGGCCGAGGAGGCCCGGGTCCGGCAGGCCGACCTGGTCCCGGTGCTCGCCTGGACTCCGGTCGGTGGCGAGCGCAACTACCGCGCCCGGCCGTGCCCGCCGCTGCTGCGCGCCTGGCAGGAGCTCGCCGAGGTGCGGATGCGGAGTGCGCTGGAGCAGGCCTTCGGCGGTCTGCCGATCGGCGTGCCGGTGCGGCCGCTGGTCGTGCGCGGCGAGGTCGCGACGGTGCTGACCGCCCTCGCCGACCGCCCGGGGGACCTGCTGGTGGTCAGCACCGGCGAGCAGGACGGTCTGCGGGCGAGGCTGCGCGGGCTGACGCGCCGCCCGGTCGCCCGCCGCTGCGTGAACCGGGCCCGCTGCGGGGTGCTCGCCGTCCCGCCGTCCACGCTGCACGAGGACCTGCGCGCGCTGCACCGCGGCATCGACCTGCGGGAGCTCGCGGCGGCCTGACGGTTCGTCAACTACGGTGCGCGGTAAGGCCACCCACCAGCGTGCGAGTGGGGCGCAGCTCGCGCAGCGCGTCCACCGGGCAGGCCTGCGGGTCCAGTGGATCGACCGGCCACACCGTGAGGTCGGCGAACGCCCCCGGCCGCAGGCTGCCGCGCACCGCGCTCTCCCCGGTCAGCCGGGCCGCGTTCATGGTGTGCAGTGCGACCGCCTCGGACCGGCCGATCGCGTGCTCCGGGCCGACCACCCCGGCCGTAGTGCCCCGGGTGGTCATGCCCCACACCGACATCATCGCGCCGTACGGGCCGACCGGGAAGTCCGAGCCGCCGGTGATCAGCGCGCCCTCGTCCAGCCACTCGCGCAGCGGGAAGACCGCGGCGGTGCGCTCCTCGCCCCAGGCCCGTTGCTGGGTGAGCGCGCCGTCGTGCAGCAGCGGGTGCTGGACGGTCACCGGGATGCCGAGGGCGATCGCCCGGGCCCGCTGCTCGGGGCGGGCCAGACCGCCGTGCTCGACCACCAGCGTGCCGGCCGGCAAGCCGGGGTGGCGCTTGACCACCTGCTCGAAGACGTCCAGCAGGACGCGCAGCCCGCGGTCGCCCCAGGCGTGCACGCCGACCCGCCGGCCCCGTCCGATCACCCGTTCCACCGCCGCGAGCAGCTCGGCCGGCTCCCAGAGCAGCCGGCCGTGGTAGCACGGTCGGTCCCGGTACGGCTCGTCCACCGCGGCCGCCTCGAAGCCGCCGTCGATCCCGAACTTGACGCCCCAGAGCCGCAGTCGGTCGTCGTCCCGGCCGGCGGCCTGCCAGTCGTCCATCCGGTCCAGCAGCGCGTCCACCTGGGCCGGCGTACGTGTGGCGAAGCCGGAGACCAGGGCGCGGACCCGGACGGCCAGGGCGCCCTCGGCCCGGGCGGCGTCCAGCACGTCGAGGTCCTCGACCGGGACCAGGCAGTCGCGGACGGTGCCGATCCCGGTGGCGGCGAAGTCGGCGGAGGCGGCGCGCAGGCCCTCGATCCGCTCCGCGAGGCTCGGGCGCGGCAGCACCGGCTCGACCAGCTCGATTGCCCGGTTGATCAGCCGGCCGGTGAGCCGTCCGTGCTCGTCGCGCTCGATCACGCCGCCCGGCGGTGCCTCGGTGGCGTCGGTGATCCCGGCCAGCCGCAGCGCGGCCGAGTTGAGCACCATGTTGTACGCGCCGCGGCGCACCAGCACCGGGTGTTCGGTGGTGGCGGTGTCCAACTCCCCGGTGGTGGGCATCCGTTGCTCGGCCAGCAGGATCTCCTGCCAGTTGACCGTGGTGTGGATCCACTCCCCGGCGGGGGTACGGGCGGCGCGCTCGCGGATCAGGTCGAGGAATTCGGTGAGGTCGCGGGCCCGGTGGACGGGCACGCCGTGGACGCTGTGTCCGGCCAGGATCAGGTGGGTGTGGGTGTCGTCGAAGGCGGGCAGCACGGTCGAGCCCGGGGCGTCCACCACGTCGGTGGCCGGGCCGATCAGGGAGTCCAGCCCGTCGGGGGCGGGGGAGAGCGCGGTGATCCGGCCGCCGGTGACGGCGATCGCCCGGTGCGGTGGCTCGCCGGGCACCAGAGTGTGCACGGCGGCGGCGCGGATCAGCAGGTCGGCGGGAGTGGGGCCGGTCGGCAGGTCGGCCGGGGTGGGGCCGGTCGGCTGATCGGCGGGGGTGGGGTCGGTCATTGCGTCTCCTGGGGACGGGACAGCCCGGTGACCTTCTCGACATACCGAAGGCTGGGCTCGGCGAGCAGTCCGTGCAACTCGGTGAACACCGCGCGCGCCGGTACCGCGTTCCATTCGGCGGGCAGCAACTGTGCCGGCAGTCCCGGGTCCAGGTACGGCAGCCGGCGCCACTGGGTGAGCATCGGCACGTAGTCGCGGAACGCCTCGGCCGAGTCGACCGGGGACCGTCCGCGCAGCTGCTCGGCGGCCGGGCACCAGGCGTCGGCAAAGGCCGCGTACTGCGCCTCGATCGCCGGGAGGTCCCACCAACTCGCCACCGCGGTACGGAGATCGGCGAAGCCGGCGTACTCGGCGGAGAGGAACAGGTGGACGTAGGCGCTCAGCCCGAGCCGGTCCAGCAGCCGCCGGGCGTCCGGCAGCAGCCGGGCCGGTGCCAGCCAGACCCCGGGGGCGGCGTTGCCGAAGCCGAGCCAGCTGAGCCGGGAGCGCAGCTGGTGGCGGTGGGCGCGGGCGGACTCCGGCACCGAGAAGACCGCCACCACCCAGCCGTCGGCGAGTTCGGCCGGCGCCAGGCTGTGGAAGATCCGCCGGTCGCCCTCCTCGAAGACCCGCTCCATCGCGAGGGCGAGCCGGTATCCCGTGCCCGCGCGCCGCTCCTGGAGCAGGGTGCCGGCCTTCTTCAGGCGGGACGTCGCCGAGCGGACGGCCGGGCCGTCGACGTCCAGCTCGGCCAGCAGCGCGATCAGGTCGGCGATGGATATCCAGCCGCCGAGGCGGCGGACGAACTCGCCGTAGACGGTGTGGATCAGGGAGCTCGGGCGGGCTGTGCCCTCGGACATGCGCGGGCCCTCCTCCCCGGTGGTGGTGGCGATCATAACGAGAGCGTCGGTCCGGGGGCGTGGATTCCTGCGTTTCCAGGGACGCGGATCGCTGTGCTTCCAAGGCGCTGGGAAGGCTACGCGTAGGCGCCGGAGAGCAGGTGCCCGCCGCCGGGCGCGAAGGCGGGCAGGCCGAGGGCCCGCAGGAGCTGGTGGGTGGTGCAGATGGCCGCCGAGACCACCGGCTTGCCCAACTGCTGCTCGGCCTCCTCGACCGCGGACAGCGAGGGCAGCTGCACGCAGGCCGAGAGCACCACCGCGTCCGCCTCGGCGTGGGCGAGACCGCGGGCGATCGCGGGCAGCCGGGCCGGGTCGTGGGCGGCGACGTCGAGGTTGTCGGCGATCTCCAGGGCGGCGTGGTCGAGCACCTCGACGCCCTCCGCGGCGAGGTACTCGACCACCGTCCGGGCCAGCGGCCGCAGGTACGGGGTGACCATGGCGACCTTCGTCGCCCCGAGTTCGTGCAGCCCGGCCACGAGCGCGCCGGCGCTGGTGACCACGGGCGCGGGGGCGCCGTTCCGGACGGTCCGCAGGTGCAGTCGCCGCTCGGCCTGGCGGTGGTAGCCGGGGCCGGTGGCCATCACGGCGACCAGACAGGCGTAGCCGATCACGTCCACCCGGGCGTCCGAGAGCTCGGCGGCGCAGCGGTCGGACTCGGCGTCCATGGCGCGCAGCTGCTCGGGGGTGACCCTGGTCATCCGCATCCGGCTGGAGTGGAAGGTGAACCGCTCGGGGGCGACCTCCTCGCGGGCCCGCAGCAGGGCGGGGACCTCGGTCTCCATGGTGACGTTGGAGCTCGGGACGATCTGGCCGATCCGGTGGGTGGTCATCGGGTGGACGGTCCTTTCCGGTCCGGGGCGGGTCGGCGGGCGTCGATCACCGGGCGTCCGTCACCGGGCGTCGACCACGGGGTTGGCGAGCGTGCCGATCCGCTCGATGGTGGCCTCGACCAGGTCGCCGGGCTGGAGGAACTGTGGGGGAACCATCCCGGCGCCGACGCCCGAGGGGGAGCCGGTGGAGATCACGTCGCCCGGTTCCAGGGTGACGCCCGAGGAGATGTCGGCGATCAGCCGGGCGACGCCGAACAGCATGTGGCGGGTGTTGGAGTCCTGCCGCAGCTCGCCGTTGACCTTCAGCGAGAGGTCGAGCCGCTGCGGGTCGGGGATCTCGTCGGCGGTCACCACGACCGGTCCGAACGGCGCGTAGCTGTCCTGGCCCTTGGAGAAGAACCACTGGCCGGAGCGGCGCTGGTCGCGGGCGCTGATGTCGTTGACGATGCTGTAGCCGAACACGTGCCGCAGCGCGTCCGCCTCGGCCACCCGGAAGGCCGGTGTGCCGATCACCACGGCGAGTTCGCACTCCCAGTCGAGCTGCTTGGTGAGGTCGGCGTTGTGCAGGATGGGGCCGCCCGGGCCGGTGACGGCGGTCGACGGTTTGCCGAACAGCACCGGGCGGTCGGGCAGTTCGCGGTCGGTGTCCAGGGTGCGGTGCGATTCGGCCACGTGCTCCACGTAGTTGAGGCCGACGCCGACGATCTTGCCGGGGCGCAGCGGCGCGCAGAGCGAGACCTCGGCGAGCGGCCTGGTGGCCGGGGCCCCGGCGAGCAGTTCGCGGGCCGTGGTCAGGGCCGGCTCCCCGGCGCGGATCAAACCGAGGAGGTCGAGGGGGAGTCGGGCCCCGGCGGCGGTGGCGAGGGCGGTCAGGTCGGCGACCCGGTCGCCGTCGACCAGGACGCCGAGGCGCGTGGCTCCGGCGTCGCCGGCGTCGCCGGCGTGGTGGGTGTCGCCGGTGCCACCGGGGTCGTGGGCGGCGTCGTGGGCGGCGTCGCGGGTGGCGTCGTCGACGCGGAAGGTCAGCAGGTGCATGGCGGTGGGCTCCTGGTCAGGCGCTGGTGGTGGGCTGCCGCCCGTCCGGGTGGGCCTCCTCGCGGTGGAGGCCGAGCGAGTGCATCACCGGGAAGTCGTTGAAGGAGAACAGGCAGGCGTCCTCGCCCTGGTCGAGGTTCACGTGTTCGTGCCAGGCCCAGGACGGGACGACGAAGATGTCGCCCTGCTGCCACTCGAAGCGCCGTCCGGCGATCACCGACGCGCCGCGCCCCTTGGCCGCGGTGTACACCACGGAGCCGGTGTGCCGGTGGGCGAGGGTGGCCTGGCCCGGACGCAGCAGCTGGAGGTGGGCGGACATGGTCGGCATCACCGGGCCGCCGGTGGCCGGGTTGGTGTACTCCATGATCACGCCGTCGTAGGGCGATCCCCCGGTGGCGCGGGCGAGCCGGCACAGGGCGTGGTAGCTGGGCTCCCAGGGCCAGCCGAGCAGCGGCGAGTAGGGCCGGGTCCACTTCTCGACGCCGTACGGCAGCAGGTTGCCGCCGTAGCTGAGCAGCGAGGAGTTGATGACCGGTCCCGGCCGCTGGTACAGCTCCGGGTGGACCTCGTAGAAGTTGGCGTCGAGGGTGTTGACCAGCGGGATGTCCAGGCCGTCCTGCCAGATCACCGGGGCGTCGTCGGCTTCGTTGCCGTGCTCGTGCCAGGTGTTGTTCGGGGTGATCGCGAAGTCGCGCGGGCCGACCTTGAGCCGCTGTCCGTCCACGATGGTCCAGGCGCCGGTGCCCTCGTGGACGAAGCGCAGCGCGGAGGCCTGGTGGCGGTGCGCCGTCATCGCCTCGCCGGGGCCCATGATCTGCAGGCCGGTGTACAACAGGCCGACGGCGGCGCTCAGTTCGCGGCGGCCTGGGTTGACCAGCATCACCACCCGGCGTCCGGCGTCGTCGGCCTTCACCAGTGGCAGTGCCTTGCGCACCAGCGGGCGGAGGTCGGCGTAGCGCCAGAGCACCGGGACGGACTTCGGTTGGGGGTACCAGGGCTCGATCTCGTTCGCGACCGTCCACAGGGCGCCGGCCTCATGCGCGGCCAACTCCTTGTAGTAGGAGATCAGTTCGGGGCTCTCGGTGACCCTGGCCCGGCCGATCCGGTCGTCGTCGTAGTCCTGGTGGCCGTCGCCGTGGTGGTGGTCGTCGTCGTGCTCGGGGAGGCGCTCGGGGGCGCGTTCGGGACTGGTCATGCCTCCTCCTCGGGGAACGTCAGCGCCCGCAGCGGGCGGTTGTCCACGTGCAGCCGGAAGACGTCGAAGCGGTTGTAGTGCCCGACGACGTCGTGCATCTGCTTGGGCTGGATGCAGCGGCCGAGGTCGATCTCGGCGTAGACGATGCCCTCCTCGTCCACCAGCGGTTCGGTGACGGGGCGGCCGTCCGGGCCGAAGATCCCGGACAGGGCGCTGTGCGGGCGGGCGAGTTGCTTGCGGATCCGCGGGTCGTCGCCGGCGATCAGGTCCACCATCCCTGGCGAGACGGTGGAGCAGGAGACGACCGAGAACACCTTGCCCTCGAAGCAGTGCGCGGCGGCGCGCAGCGCGATCGAGTCCGCCATGTCGTAGTCCTCCGGGCCCACCGGCAGCGCGATGTAGCAGGCGGCGTGGACCAGTTCGCCCTGGGCCAGCAGGGTGAAGCGGGCCAGCGGGTTGGTGTTCTCGCCGCAGGCCAGTGCGCCGAGCGGGCCGACGGCGGTGGAGTGCACCGTGAGGGTGCTGCCGTCGCCCTGCCCCCAGGTCAGCTTCTCGGCCCAGGTCGGCATCAACTTGCGGTGCACGTTGACGAGTTCGCCGTCCGCGTCGATGACCAGCAGGGTGTTGTACAGCGGTCCGAGGCCGGGCCCGCCGCGTTCGTTGACCCCGATCACCAGCACCACGCCCGCCTGCCGGGCGGCGGCCCGCAGGGTGTCGACGTACGGGCCGGGGACGTCGACGGCGGCCCGGAACAGGCGCTCGTACCAGGGTGAGCCCTGCACCGGGTTCATCGTCCAGTTCCAGTACGGGTAACCGGGCACGAAGACCTCGGGCAAGACCACCAGTTCGGCGCCGTGCCCGGCCGCCTCGTGGATCAGCGCGACGGCCTTGTCGACGGTGGCGGCCGGGTCCAGGTAGACCGGGGCGGCCTGGACGGCGGCGGCGGTGAAGCGGGGCAGGTGCGGCATGGTTCCTCGTCACTCCTCGGCGGTGTCGCAGGGACGGGTCGGTGACCAGCGGCGGTGCACGGGCGCGGGCGGCTCGCGCAGCAGGTGCAGGCGCGGGGCCACCCGGTCGGCGTTCGGGCCCGGCGGCCTGCGGCTGCCCGCCGTCCAGGGGCCGGGCCAGTGGGCGCCCGGCCCGGTGTAGCCCCGCTCGGCGGCGGCGTGCAGCGTCCAGAGCGGGTCGTACAGCTGGGCACGGCCGATCGCGACCAGGTCGGCCCGCCCGGCGAGCAGCACGGAGTCGGCGTCGTCGAACCCGGAGATGGCGCCGACCGCGATGGTCGGCAGGCCGGTGGCGGTGCGGACCAGCTCGGCGAAGGGCGTCTGGTAGCCGCGCCCGTACGGCGGCCGCTGGTGCGCCACCACCTCGCCGGTGGAGACGTCCAGCGCGTCCGCCCCGGCGCCGGCGAGCGCGCGGCAGATCGCCACCGCCTCCTCCTCGGTGGTGCCGCCGGGAGCCCAGTCGCTCGCCGAGATCCGCACCAGCAGCGGCCGGCCTGCCGGCCACACGGCCCGCACCGCCGTCAGCACCTCCAGCGGCAGCCGCAGCCGGTGGGCCAGTGGGCCGCCGTAGCGGTCGGTGCGGCGGTTGGTGAGCGGGGAGAGGAAGGAGGAGAGCAGGTGGCCGTGGCCGAACTGGAGCTCCAGGGCGTCGAAGCCGGCCCGGGCGGCCCGCTCGGCGGCGGCCGCGAAGTCCGCGGTGACGGCGGCCAGTTGGATGTCGTTCGCCTCGTGCGGCACCGGGCTGTCGGCGTCCCAGGGGAGGGGCGAGGGGGCGATCAGCGGCCAGCCCTCGGCGAGCGGGTGTCCGGTGCCGTCCGGCCCGGGGGCGGCCCTCGCGCCCCGGCGGCCGGCGTGGGTCAGCTGGATGCCGAGCGGGGCGTCGCTCACCGCCCTGACGGCGTCGACGAGCCGGCGCCAGGCGGCTTCCTGGTGGTCGCTCCACAGGCCCGGGCAGCGGTCGGTGGCCCGGCCCTCGGGGCCGACCGCGGTCATCCCGGCGATGACCAGCCCCGCACCGCCGAGCGCGTGTCCGGTCAGCTGGGCCCGGTCGAAGCCGCTGGGCAGCGCGTCGGGGGAGGTGAAGGTGGCGAGCGGGGGCACCACGACGCGGTTGCGCAGTTCCAGCGCGCCCAGCTTCAGCGGCCGGAACATCGGCGGCACCCCTGGCGAGCCGCCGAAGGCGGTGTCCACGGCGTCCACGAAGGCGGGGTCGCGGGCCCGCAGGTTGCCGTAGGTGACTCGCCGGCTGCGGGTGAGCAGGTTGAAGGCGAACCGGTCGGGGTCCTGCCCGGTGCGCCGCCCGATGGTCTCGAACCACTCCAGACTGGCCTGCGCGGCACGCTGGGTGGACTCCACCACCGGGCGCCGCTCGGCCTCGTAGCAGGCCAACGCCTGCTCCAGATCGGGCTGTTCGCTCAGTGCGGCGGCCAGCGCGAGGGCGTCCTCCAGGGCGAGCTTGGTGCCCGAGCCGATCGAGAAGTGCGCGGAGTGCGCGGCGTCGCCGAGCAGGACGACGTTGCGGTGGCGCCAGCTCGCGTTGCGCACCGTGGTGAAGCGGATCCAGCGGGAGGCGTTGGGGATCAGTCGGTGGCCGTCCAGGTGCCCGGCGAGCAGTTCCGCGCAGCGCCGCACGCTCGCCAGGTCGCTCTCGCCGCGCGCCGGCTCCCGTGCGGCGAGGGCCTCGAAGCCCGCGCGGCGCCAGGCGTCCGCGGCCGCCTCGACGATGAAGGTCGAGCGGGTGGCGCTGTACGGGTAGGCGTGCACCTGGAGGATGCCGAAGTCGAACCGCTCGACGATGAAGGTGAAGGCCTCGAAGACCTTGTCCGCGGCGAGCCACATGTAGCGGCAGTGGCGTTCGTCCGGGTCGGGGCGGAAGCTCTCCGGGTGGGCGGCCCGGGTGCCGGAGCGGATGCCGTCGGCGGCCACCACCAGGTCGCACTCGGTGGCCAGTCGGTCCACGGGCGGGGCGGGGGTCCGGTAGCGCACGTCCACCGCCAGCTCGGCGCAGCGCCGTTGCAGGATGGCGCGCAGCCGGTTGCGGTCCAGGGCGGCGAAGCCGTGGCCGCCGCAGGTGCGCACCTCGCCCGCGTAGCGGATGTCGATGTCGCTCCAGCGGGTGAACTCGGCGCTGATCGCGGCGAAGACGCGGGGGTCGGCCCGGGCGATGCCGTCCAGGGTCTCGTCGGAGAAGACCACGCCGAAGCCGGACTCGTCGTCCCGGGCGTTCCGTTCGAAGACGGTGATCTCCCGGTCGGGTGCCAGCTGCTTGGCCAGGGCGGCGAAGTAGAGCCCGCCGGGGCCGCCGCCGATCACGGCGATCCGTGCGCGGTCCAGGGCCGTGGTCACGCGACCACCTCCGGCCGCTGCGGCCCGGCCTCCGCCAGTGTGCGGCGGACCTGCGCGGGCCACGGCACGGCGCCCCCGTCGTGGGGCGCGGCGTGCACCACCGACATCCGTCCGTTCGCGGCCAGCCCGTGCGGGCCGTGCACCTCGAAGGCGTAGTGCAGCGAGGAGCCGCCGACCCGGACCACCCGCAGCTCGGTGCGGACCACGTCGCCGAACCAGAGCCGCTCGCGGTAGTCGGCCTCGAAGTGCACCCGGGGGATCCGCCCGAACAGCTCGGTCAGTCCGAGCCGGCGCAGCAGGGCCGCCTCCGCCGCCTCGGCCCAGCGCAGCACGGCGGAGAAGTGGTAGTGCCCGGAGGCGTCGGTGTCGGCCCACTCCACCCGGCGCTCGACGGTGACGCTGGCCGGGGTCGCCGCGGCCCGGCGGCGCAGCTCGGCGCGGTGCAGCTTGCCGGTCGCGGTGCGCGGCAGCTCGGGCAGGAACTCGACCGCCCGCGGGTACTTGTACGGTGCGATGGTGCGCTTGACGTGCTCCTGGAGCCCGCGCGCCGTCTCCGGCCCGGCCGGTACGCCCGGGCGCAGCACCACGTACGCCTTGACCACCGTGCCGCGCCGCTCGTCCGGCGCGGCGACCACCGCGCAGTCGCCGACGTCGGCATGGGCGGCGAGCGCCTGCTCGACCTCCGGCCCGGCGATGTTGTAGCCGGCGGACACGATCATGTCGTCGTTGCGGGCCCTGAACCAGAAGTAGCCGTCGCCGTCCCGGACGTAGGTGTCGCCGGTGAGGTTCCAGCCGCCGCGGACGTAGTCCAGCTGGCGCTCGTCGTCCAGGTAGCGGCAGCCGGTCGGGCCCTTGACGGCGAGCATCCCGGGTTCGCCGTCCGGCACCGGGCGGCCCTGTCCGTCCAGGACGGCGGCCCGGAAGCCGGGGACGGGCCGGCCGGTGGAGCCGGGGCGGATGTCCGGGCCGGCGGCCGAGACGAACACGTGCAGCAGTTCGGTGGCGCCGATGCCGTCGATCAGCCGCTGTCCGGTGGCATCGTGGAAGGCCTGCCAGACGGTGGCGGGCAGCGGCTCGCCCGCGGAGACGCAGTGCCGCACCCCGGCCAGCCGGTCGGCCAGCCCGGCGGCCAGGATGGCCCGGTAGGCGGTCGGCGCGGTGAACAGCACGCTCACCCGGTGCTTGCGCACCTGCTCGGCGAGCTGCTCCGGGGTGGCCTGTTCCAGCAGCAGGCCGGCGGCGCCCGCCCGCAGCGGGAAGATCAGCAGGCCGCCGAGGCCGAAGGTGAAGCCGAGCGGCGGGGTTCCGGCGAAGAGGTCCTCGGGGGTGGGGCGGAGCAGGTGGCGGGAGAAGGTGTCGGCGATGGCGAGCACGTCGCGGTGGAAGTGCAGGGTGGCCTTGGGGCGGCCGGTGGTGCCGGAGGTGAAGGCGATCAGTGCGACGTCGTCGGCGGCGGTCGGGACGGCGGGGAAGCCGGTGGGTTTGGCGGCGCAGCGGGAGACGAGGTCCTCGGGGCCGGGGCCGCCGTAGCCGAGGACGCGCAGTCCGGGGGTCCGGGCCCGGTGCAGCTCGTCCATGAAGCGGTGGTCACAGAGGGCGATGGCGGGCCGGGCGATGTCGTGCAGTTCGGTGAGTTCGGCGGCACGCAGCAGCGGCATGGTGGTGACGGCCACTCCGCCGGCCTTCAGGATGCCGAGCCAACAGGCGGCCAGCCAGGGGGTGTTGGGGCCGCGCAGCAGGACCCGGTTGCCGGTGACGAGGCCGAGGTCCTCGGTCAGCAGGCGGGCGATGCGGTCGGCGTGGTCGCGCAGGTCGCCGTAGGACCAGCGCTCGGTGGGGGTGAGCAGGCAGGGGCGGTCCGGACCGAGGCGCTCGATGGTGTCGTCGAGCAGGGCGGCGGCGCAGTTCAGGCGGTCGGGGTAGGTCAACTCCGGGAGATCGAACAGGAGTTCCGGCCACTGCTCGAAGGGTGGGAGGTGGTCTCGGCAGAACGTGTCCACGTGCGCGGAAGGTGAGAGCTCCATGGGCGGGCACCTCGTTGTGCGAGCGGGGAGTGAGGCCAGTATGGCGCGTCGGTGACGCCAGTCAATAGAGCGATACATGCATTCGGGCGACGGCCCGACTGCCCGTACGGGCACGGCCGTCCTGCCCTGCCTCGGCAGACCCCGCCCGTCGCGACGTCGACCTGCCCTGCCTCAGCAGGCCCTGACCGTCGGCACGTCGACCTGGCCTGCCCGACGGGCCCTGGTCGTCAGTCCGTCGTGCCCCGGGCGGAGGCGTCGGGGGTGCGGCCGTCCTGGGCCTGCCGGGCGCGGTCGGCGAGCAGCCGGGCGAAGACGGTCAGCCCGGGTGCGGTGAGGGCGGCGCCCGGCCCTTCGTCGCGCACCCGCAGCAGCACGCCGCCGACCCGGACCAGCGCCACCGCCGAGGAGGAACCGTCGGTCCGGGTGGCGCTCTGGTCGCCGATCCGCGGGATCGCCATCGCCGTCGACTCCTCGCCCGCGGTGCGTTCGAGCGTGCTGTCGAAGGCCTCGGCGGCGGCCTCGGGTGAGGCGAAGGCGACCACGTCGAACTCCACGGTCTGCACCGATGCCGCACCGAACGTCACGGTCGCGTAGGCGAGTTGCTGATCACAGGAGTCCGGCGGCAGGCACGGCAGCGGGCCGGTCGTGCCCGTCCCCGACCGCGGCGCCCGCTGCACCTGCCACCCGCGCGGCATCGCCCCCTCGCCGGGCAGCACACCCCGCACCAGCGCCGGGTCACTCAGTGGCTGCGCGGCGTGCGCCAGACCGGGCCCGCCGGGCTTCAGCAGCGGGCGCGAGCCCAGGTGGACGCCGAGCGCGACCAGCACGGCGATCAGCACCAGGACGAGGGCCGCCACGATCCCGGTGTTGGTCCTCCGGGCGGCGAGCGCCGCCTGTGCCCGGGCGGCCTCGGGGCCGGTCCGCAGCTGCACGGTGGTCGGGCCCTTCGGCGGCGGTGCGGACGGCGGGCCCACCCTCAGCTGCACGGTGCCGGGCTCGCTCCGCAGCTGGACGGTCGGCGGATCCGTGGGTTTCCCGAGCCCGGTGGTGGCCAGGTACTGCGCGAACGCCCGGTCCGAGGCCAGCAGGTGCGCGACGGCGGCGGTCAGCAGTTCCCGCTTCTGCGCGTCCTCCGGGCTCGCCTGCGCCGCCGCGAGCGCTCGGGCGCCCTCCGGCACCATCCGCAGCCGAGCCCGCACGACGTCGGCCACCGCCCGGTGCGGCCCGTCGCCCAGCAGTGCGGCCGCCACCGCATCCGGTGCCGGTTCCCGGCCGTCCCCCATGGCAACTCCCCTTGCCGCACGAGTGGTCGCCCCCAACGATCCCGCACCGCCGACCACTTCGTACCCACGCCGAACGGAACGGAGACGCAACCGCAACGCCACCCGGACGAACCGGGTCCGGCGGGGCGGCTGGTGGGTCCGGCGGTGCGGCCGGTGGTGCGGCTGGTGGTGCGGCCGGTGGTGCGGGTCGGGTCCGCGCCTCGGCGCGAGGGCCCCGTCGTCCGGGGTCCGGCGACGACCGTCCAAGGGGTCGTGGCCTCGGCGGGCGGCGGCACCGGGGCCCGGGCGAGCCGGTACCCGGTGTCCGCGCCCAAACCGCGGAGCCCGGTGGCCCGGACCGGTCCGAGCCGGTCCGAGCCGCACCGGGCGTCGCTCGCCCGCGGCCCCAGGCCGGCCGGGGGCAGCCGCGGCCCGGTTCGTCCCGGTGGCGGGGATCAGTGCAGGTCGAAGACCAGGCGGGCGGAGACCTTTCCGCTCAGGACCTCGTCGAAGCAGGCGTTCACGTCCTCGAGTCGGCGGGTTTCGCGGATCACCCGGGTGCGGCCGAGGGCGTGCAGCCGGAAGACCTCGGCGAGGTCCTCGCGGGTGCCGACGATCGAGCC
>NZ_JBEXWT010000125.1:0-21939 GCF_040629945.1 Kitasatospora sp. NPDC005856
CTAAAAACCACAAATGTCTATTCTTTATTGTTGTACTTATTTTTGTTATACCTTTCTCGCGGCAGTGCGGCCCGGCGCGGTGCGAGCGCCGGGCCGCAGGGGCTCTCGGGTCAGCAGTTGTTCAGGATGCCGGTGAGCGCGGTCTTCTCGGCGCTGTCCACGCTCAGGCCGTAGTGCTGCTTCACCTGCACCCAGGCGCGGGCGTAGGTGCAGCGGTAGGAGGCCTGGGGGAGCCACTCGGCCGGGTCGCGGTCGCCCTTGGAGCGGTTGCTGCTCGCGGACACCAGCAGCAGCTGGGGGCGGGTGATGTCGTTGGCGAAGGCCTGGCGCTGCGCGGTCGTCCACGCCCAGGCGCCGGAGGCCCAGGCCTCGGAGAGCGGCACCAGGTGGTCGACGTCGAAGGAGGAGGCGTTGGTGGTGGTCGCGCCGTCGTACGGCGAGGACCAGTTGCCGCTGGTGGCCTTGCAGGAGGTGTCGGTGGCGACGTTGCTGCCGTCCCGCTTGACGACCCACTCCCGGGTGTCGCAGGTGCCGCTGATGGTGATCCAGGTCGGGAACAGCGTGCGGTCGTAGGTGTCCCCGTGGGTCTCCGCGGCGGCGGGCATCGCGGCGAGGTAACTGCGGGCGGTGGCCGCGGAGATCGGGGTCGGCAGGGCGGCCTGGGCGGGGGTGCCGGCCGTGACCACGGTCACGGCGGCGAGGGCGGCGGCAGCCGGTATCCAGGACAGGAACCGGCGTGCGGATGCGGCGGGGGCCATGGCGGACGCTCCATCATCAGATCGGATGAACTGCTGAATTGCGTGCGCCAGTGTGGCGATCCGGGCACCTACGCGGGTAGATCCGGGAAGTGAAATCCTCGTGCACATCGGACGTGCACCGGACAAGTCCGGCGCACGTCATGGGGGTTCAGGGGGATGTGTCCGGTTTCCGGCCGCCGCCGAGGGCCCACCGAGGGCCTGTCGGCGGCCTACCGTCGGCTCGCCGGGGGCTCAGTCGCGGCGGCGGCCCGCCATCCAGACGTAGACCAGGATGCCCGCGAACAGGAACAGGACGCCCTGGTACACGGCGGCGTAGCCGGCCCCGGCGAGCAGCCAGAGCGAGAAGGCGAAGGAGCCCAGGCCGAGGACGGCGTCGCGCACCAGCCGCCCGCGGTCGACCCGTTCGCCGGCCCCGCGCACCAGCCAGTACAGCTGGGCGGCGGCGGAGAGCAGGTACGGCACGGTGGCGGTGAAGGTGGTGACCAGCACCAGCACGTCGAAGGCGCCCTTCGCGCCGCTGGCGAAGTTGAGCACGGTCAGCGCCGAGGCCAGCGCCACGCTGACCAGCACGCCGAAGGCCGGCACGCCGCGGCGCTCCTTGCCGAAGGCGGCCGGGAACAGCCCGTCCTTGGCCGCCGCGTACGGGGCCTGGGCGGCGAGCAGGGTCCAGCCGTTGAGCGCGCCGGTCATCGAGACCAGTGCGGCGACGGCGATCACCGTGCCGCCCCAGGTGCCGCCGAACATGGCGTCCACGGCGTCCGAGAACGGCGCGGTGGAGTGGACGAGCTGCTGGTGCGCCACGGTGCCGAACACCGCGACGGTGCCGAGCAGGTAGACCACCGCCGCACCGGTGGTGCCGAGCACGCTGGCCCGCCCGACGTTGCGCTCCGGATCGCGGACCTTGCCGGCGCTCATCGCGGCCGACTCCACGCCCAGGTAGCTGTACAGCAGGATCGCCGCGGCGGCGGTCATGCCGCCGGCCCAGCCGTGGCCGGTGGCGTCGAAGGGCCCGAGGTTCTTCGGGTCGAAGAAGAACAGGCCGCCCACCGAGACCAGCAGCAGCGGAATGAACTTCAGGACGGTGGAGACGAGTTGGACCACCCCGACGTAGCGGGTGCCGGCCAGGTTGGCCAGTGCCGGCAGCCACTGGAAGGCCAGCGCTGCGGTGATCTCCAGCGGGATGGAGTGGTGGAGCGGCAGCAGCACGTCCAGGTACCCGACGGCGGCCACGGCGAGGGCGGCGTTGCTGACCCAGGTGGTGATCCAGTACGACCAGGCGGACAGGAAGCCGGCGAAGTCCCCGAAGGCCTCGCGGGCGTAGACGTACGGCCCGCCGGTGCGCGGGTTGCGGCGGGCCAGCTGCCCGAAGACCAGTGCCAGCGCGATCGCGCCCACGGTGAGCACCCCGAAGGCGGCCAGGCTGACCGTCCCGAACGGGGCCACGGCGGCGGGGATCATGAAGATGCCGCCGCCGATGATGTTGCCCATCACCAGGGCGGTGGCGGTCACCAGCCCGAAGCGGCGGCCGGTCGTCTGCCGCGACGGGTCGTCCGGGGCGAGTCCGGCCGGCCCGGGGCCGGCCGTCGGGGAGCCGACCGGCCCCGGGGTCTCCGGGTCGCTCGGTCGGGTCGCCTGCCGGGGTGCGGCGGGACTGGTCTGCATGAGGGTGGTGCGCCTTTCGTGGAGCTGCTCCGGTGGCTCCACGCGTTCGGTGGAGCGATACGGAGCGACCGTTCATGCTCGGACCAGGCGATACCTTGCACCAAATCGATGGGATTTGTTCAGTTCGCCCGGTCCGTCGCCGCAAGACTTGCGGTCGCGGGGCGGCCCGACGGGCACTCGTTCGGCACCCCTCCGCCCGGCTGTTCGACCGGATTCACGGAGGTGTGCCCGGGTTCGTCCGGCCGGGGGAGTTGCCTCACCCGAACGCCTCAGCTCGGTTGCGGCGCGCGCCCGAAGCCTCGCGTTCGTGTGCAAACGTGGGCGCGGCGCCCCCGGTGGGGCGCCGCCCAGCCCGTCGGGCGGCCGAACCGGCCGGTCGGGGGCGCGGGTTGAGGACCAGAGACGAACCAAAGGACATCAGATGTCGCTTCGTGGGAAGATCCGCAAGCTCGCAGTGATCGTCGCCGTGGCCGGTGCCGTGGTGGCGGTCCCGACCTCGGCCGTGGCGGGGGGCTACGCTCCGACGCAGTCGGAGGGGCAGCACCTGGAGTCCGGCACCGCGGGCGTCGGCCTGTTCGGTCCGCACGCCAGCTGGTTCAACTACTCCGAGCACGACGAGAGCGACTGCGGCTGCTGATCCCCTCCGCACCCCGAGCCCGCAGGCCGCCCGTCGGCTTCCGGGCTCGGGGCCGTGCCGCGGCTTCCGGGATCACGGCCGTCCCGCGGCTTCGCGGCTCACGGCCGTGCCGCGGCCGCCGGCTCCCGCCGGTCGGCCGGACGGGTTCCGGGGCCGGGGACGGCGGCCCGGTCCCGCAGTTCCTTCAGCACCGCGATGTCCATCGCGTGCCCGGTGCCGTCCCCGCCGTGCTTGCGGTCCGGGGTCTCCACCACCAGGGGCACTCCGGCCGTCTCCGGGTGTTCGAAGAGCTCGCGGAACGGCTCGGCGCCGATCATCCCGGCGCCGATGTTGGCGTGCCGGTCCTTGCGGGCGCCGACGACGTCCTCGGAGTCGTTGGCGTGGATCAGTCGCAGTCGGCCCGGACCGGCCGCGGCGGCCAGCGCGTCCAGTGCGGCCGTGACCCCGCCCGGCTCCGCCAGGTCGTGCCCGGCGGCGAAGGCGTGGCAGGTGTCCAGGCAAACTCCCACCTTCGGGTGATGGTCCAGCGCCTCCAGGTACTCGGCCAGTTCCTCCAGCCGTGAGCAGAGCGAGCTGCCCTGGCCCGCCGTCGGCTCCAGCAGCAGCCAGGGCGCGTCCTCGCCCAGTGCGTCCAGTTCCTCCAGCAGAGGCCGGACGTCCGTCCGGACCTGCGCCATCGCCTCGGCCCGGCGCGAACCGCCGCCGGGTGCGGAGCCGACCGCCGAGCCGGTGTGCAGGACGACGCCGAGCGCGCCGATGGCGTGGCCGCGCCGCAGCGAGTGCCACAGCGAGTCGGCCGAGCGCTCGCGGGTGGCCGGGTTGTCCGAGCCGAAGTTGATCAGGTACGGCGCGTGCACCCAGGCCGGGATGCCCTGTTCGGCGCAAGCGGCGCGGAACTCCTCGTCCTGGGCCGGATTGCCCGGGGGAGTGGCCCAGCCGCGCGGGTTGGCCACGAACACCTGGACCGTCTCCGCGCCGACCCGGTCCGCGTACGCCAGGCCGGTGCCGGCCAGCCCACGACCGGCCACCGGGACATGGGCGCCGATGGGGTTGCGGAGGGCGGCGACGGGCGGTACGTGCACGGTGGTCATGGCCCCGAGCATGTCACGCGCCCGGACCGGGGTGCCGGGCGGCCCGGACCGAGCGGGGTCGGCCGGAGAGCCGGCGGGCCCGGACGCCCGAGAGGCAGGACGCCCGAGAGCCCGGAGGCCCGGCTCCTCCCGGCGAGTGGATAAACGATTCTCTGTGCTCGATCGAGTGAATCCGAACCGGAACCCGAGAACCGCACCCCCGCCTCCGTCACGATCCGTGACCAGATGGACTTCGCGACTCCTGAGGAGGCAGCCGTGAGCACCGCCGAACCGGTCGAGACCGTCGACCTGCGCGCCGACCACCTGATCCGCGACCCCTTCACCGCCTTCGCCGACCTGCGCGAGCGCGCCCCGCTCGCCCGCGCCACCATCCCCGGCGTGGAGCCCTTCTGGATCGCCGTCCGCTACCAGGACGTCCGCACCGTGCTGTCCGACCCGCGCTTCGTCAACGACGTGGACGCCGTCGACGGCCCCATCGCCGACGACCTCGCCACCGGTGACGACCTCGCCACCGGTGACGACCTCGCCAGCGCCGACGTCATCGCCACCACGGGCGGCCCCGCCTCCCCCGACGCCATCGGCACCGCCACCGACCCGGCCGGCCCGGCGGACGAGGCCGCCGCGCCCGTCCCCGCGCACCGCACCGAGCAGGTCTGGCGGGCCCGCGGCATGCCGCCGGAGTGCGCGAAGTACCTGCGCGCCGGAGTCTTCGGCGCGGACGGCGCCCGACACCGCCGGATGCGCGGGCTGGTGCACCCCGCCTTCACGGCCGGTGCGGTCGAGCGCCTGCGGCCCCGGATCGAGCGGCTCGCCGAGGAGTACGCCCGTGCGCTGCCTCGGCACGCCGACCCGGACGGCGTGGTCGACCTGGTCGCGCACTTCGCCTACCCGCTGCCCGTCACGGTGATCTGCGAACTGCTCGGGATCCCCGAGTCCGACCGCCCGCGGTGGCGCCGCTGGAGCTCCTACCTCGGCCGGGGCGCCGGGCCCGGCCTGGACGAGGCGCTGCGCGCCATGGTGACCGCCGCCCGCGAGCTGGTCGAGCGCCGCCGGGCGGAACCGGCCGAGGACCTGCTCTCCAGGCTGGCCGCCGCCGAGGGCGACACCCTGGCCCCGGTGGAGACCGTCTCGCTGATCCTCAACCTGATCGTGGCCGGCCACGAGACCACCGCCACCCTGATCGGCAACGGCACGGCCGCGCTGCTCGCCCACCCCGATCAGCTGGCACTGGTCCGGTCCGACCCGGGCCTGCTGCCCGCCGCCGTCGACGAGCTGATGCGCTGGTGCGGCCCGACCATCGGCGGGGTACCGCGCTACGCGATCGAGGACCTCACCCTGGCCGGCACCCTGGTCCGCAAGGGCGAGGCGGTGATGCCGATCCTCGCCGGAGCCAACCACGACCCGCGGGCCTACGCCGAGCCGGAGCGCCTGGACGTCCGCCGGGCGATCGCGCCGGACCGCGAGGGGCACCACGAGGCGCACCTGGGCTTCGGCCACGGCACCCACCGGTGCCTGGGCTCGGTGCTGGCGCACCAGGAGGCCGTCGTTGCCTTCGGCACGCTGCTGCGGACGTACCCGCAGCTGGCCCTCGCGGTCGGCCCGGAGGCCGTCGAGCGCGGACCGAACCCGGCGGCCTGGCACCTCGCCGCGTTGCCTGTCCGCCTCGGGCCGCAGGCCCCGGCCGCGGGCTGACCCGAGCCGCCCAGCCCGCTGCCGACGCGCCCGACGCGCCCGGTCCGCTGCCGACACGCCCGACGCGCCCGGCCGCCCGACGCGGCCGGGCGCGTCGCCATATCCGCGGAACACCGGATCCGCCGCTGACCGCCCCCCGGTACCCGTCGCACGGCATGCCCGGCGTCCGCCCCGCGCCGCGCCCGGCCCCCCACAACCCCGCGCCACGCCGGGCCGTCCCACCTCCGGTCGACGCCCCGTCAGCCCCGCAGCCCAGCCCTGGTGGCGGGCCCACCCGACCGCCCATACCGTCGACACGGCCGCACCCACCGGCCGTCACCGCCCGCGCACCGCGCGTCAGCCCACACCGCCGGACCGTGCGGAAGACCACGACACCCGCACGAACACCGCGCGCGCCGAAAGAAAACAGGTCACCACTCATGCCCACGCGACGGGTCCACCACCTCGCCGCGGCCACCGCCGCCGCCACCGCCCTGACCACCGTCCTCGCCGCTCTGGCCGCAGCCCCCGCGGCCCACGCCGTCGGAGGCATCCCGCTGCACCTCGTCCGGCCCGGAGAATCGATTCAGCGTGTGATCGACGCCGCCCGGCCCGGCGACACCGTCCAACTGTTCCCCGGCACCTACCGGGGCAGCGTCCGCATCACCACTCCCGGCCTCACCCTGCGCGGCGTCGGTACGGACAGCGTGATCGTCCCGGGGGACGGCACCGAGAACGCCTGCGCCACCGCCGGCCACGGCGTCTGCGTGGTCGGCACCGAGGAGAACCCGCTGTCCGGCGTGACCATCGAGGGCCTCGCCGTCACCGGCTTCCGCAGGAACGGCATCGACGCCAGCGGCACCACCGGTCTGACCGTCGCCGGCACCTACGTCCACGACAACGCCCAGCAGGGCATCAGCCAGGAGATGTCCACCCGCGCCGTCATCCGCGGAAACCTCTCGGTCGACAACGGCCAGTCCGGCGTCTTCCTCGCCAACTACGCCTACCGCGAGGGCGGCTCGCCCGACACCGGCGGCACCGTCGTCGAGGGCAACGAGCTGATCGGCAACCGGGTGGGCGTCACCGTCCGCCGGTTGCGCGGACTGGCCGTCCAGGACAACGCGATCAGCGGCAACTGCGCCGGGGTCTTCGTGGTCGGCGACGAGGGCGTGCCCCGCGCCGGGGACCTCGACGTCCGGCGCAACGCCGTCATCGGCAACAACAAGTTCTGCCCGGCCAACCCGCGCCTGGGCGCCATCCAGGGCGCCGGCATCGTGCTCACCGGCACCGAGGACACCCGGGTGACCGAGAACCTGGTCCACGACAACACGGGTACCTCGGACTTCTCCGGCGGCATCGTCCTCTTCAAGAGCGTCGTCGGGGTCTCCAACGCCCGCGCCGTGATCACCGACAACCAGTTGAGCGGCAACGGTCCGGCCGACCTCGCCGACCGCGACCCGGGCGCCGACAACACCTTCGCCCGCAACACCTGCGAGCGCTCCGAGCCGACCGGCCGCTGCTGAGCCCCGCCCCTCGCCGCCCGCAGCCCACCCCTCACCCCTCACCCCTCACCCCTCGCCGTTCGTCGTCCGCCGCCCCAGGAACTCCCAAGGACCCGAGGAACCCAGCCATGACCACCGCACCCGCCCACACCAGCCCCCAGGCCGCGATGCGCCTGCGCGAGCTCGTCTTCGGCGCCGCCTGCGCCGCCGCCGTCCGCGCGGCCGCCCGGCTCGGTGTCGCCGACGTGCTCGGCGACACCCCGACCACCGTCACCGACCTCGCCGTCGCACTCGACACCGAGCCCCGCCAGCTCCGCCGCCTGCTGCGCGCGCTCGCCTGCTACGGGATCTTCCAGGAGAGCGGCGACGACCGCTTCGAGCACACCGAGATGTCCCGGCTGCTGCGCGAGGACGCCCCCAACTCGCTGCGCTACATCTCCCTCTGGTGCACCGAACCGTGGACCTGGGAGGCCTGGCCGAAGCTGGACGAGGCCGTGCGCTCCGGCCGCAACGTCTTCCCCGAGCTGTTCGGCAAGGAGTTCTTCGACTACCTGCACAGCGACGCGGGCGACTCGGCGAAGGTCTTCGACAAGGCGATGACCACCTCCAGCCGGCAGTCCGCCGAGGACTTCGCCGAGTACCTGGACCTCACCGGCATCGACTCGGTGGCGGACATCGGCGGCGGCCAGGGCCATGTGCTGGCCAGCCTGCTGGAGAGGCACCCGGCGCTGCACGGCACCCTGCTCGACCTGCCCAAGGTGGTGGCCGGCGCCGACCCCCGGCTCCACGACGGCGGCGTCTTCTCCGACCGGGCCCGCCTGGTGCCCGGCGACTGCCGGGTGGAGATCCCGGTCCGCGCCGACCTCTACATCATCAAGAACATCCTGGAGTGGGACGACGACAGCACCCGCCGCACCCTCGCCAACGTGGTCAAGGCGGCCGGCTCCGGCGCCCGCGTCGTGGTGGTGGAGAACCTGGTCGACAACAGCCCGTCGATGCGCTTCACCACCGCGATGGACCTGATGCTGATGCTCAACGTGGGCGGCGCCAAGCACTCCGAGGAGAGCATGGTCGGGCTGATGGCGGAGGCCGGACTGACCGTCACCGCCGTCCGCCCGGTCAACCCCTACCTGCACGCCTTCGAGGCCGTCGTGACCGGCTGAGCCGCCGCCGCCGCACGCCCGCACGACCGCCGGTGCGCACGACCGCCGGTACGCGCGACCGCGGACCCGAACGACCGCCGGCCCCCGACAATCGGGGGCCGGCGGTCGTCGCGCTCCCGGCCGACCGGGGCGGGTCAGTCCGGGTCAGTCCGGGTCAGCCCGGGTGGGAGGACTCCAGGTGGGCGAAGACCACCACGTTGTCCAGGTAGTCCCGCCGCTTCTTGTCGTACGTGCCGCCGCAGGTGATCAGCCGGAGCTGGGCGTCCGGGGTCCTGCCGTACACCTTGGCGTCGGGGAAGGCGTCCTTGGCGAAGGTCTCCACCGAGTCGACCGAGAACACCGCGACCGTCCCGTCCGCCCGGCTCACCTCGATCTTGTTGCCCGGCAGCAGGAAACTCAGCAGCAGGAACACCGCCGGGCCCTTGGCGGTGTCCACGTGTCCGGCCAGGACCGCGCTGCCGCGCTCGCCCGGGGTGACGCCGTCCCGGTACCAGCCGACCAGGTTCTTGTCCTCCGGCGGCGGCGCGTCGAGCTGGCCGGCCGGGTTGAGGGCCAGTTCGGTGAACGGCGCGTCCACGGCGATCTGCGGGATCCGCAGCCGGGTCGGCTTGGCGCGTCCGAGCGCCGGCGCCCCGGCGTCCGCGGGACCGGGGACGGCCGGCGCGGCGGCCGCCGGGGGAGCGGGCTTGCCGTCCTCGGCGGAGTCCGATCCGGTGTCCACCGAGTTGTAGATCAGCAGCAGCCCGACCGCTGCCGCGCCCATCCCCGCGCGCAGCAGCCGGGGTGTTCCAGAGGCGGGACCGCCCGTCATTCGTGTCCTCCGCTCGACCTGTTCCATGACGGCCCACCGCCCCCGGTGCGCCCGCCCCGTGCGGGGAGGCGCCCGGAGGCGGCGTCAGCAGGGCGTCGGCGTCAGGCGACCGCGCCGGGGGTACGGCGCCCGCGACGCAGGGCGTAGGCGCCCGCCCCGAGGCCGCCGAGCAGCAGCACCGCGCCGGAGGCGAGCCCGCTGCCGGACAGCGCGAGACCACCGCCACCGGTGTGCACGCCGCCGTGGGGGGTCTTCTCGTCCTCTTCCTTGGCTTCGGTGCCCTTGTGTTCGTCGGTGCCCTTGTGTTCGTCGGCGCCCTTGTACTCGGTGGCGCCCTTGTGCTCGTCAGTGGCCTTGCGCTCGTCGGTGCCCTTGTGCTCCTCGGAGACGGCACCGCCCTTCTTGTCGTCGGTGGCCTTGGAGTTGTCGGAGGTCTTCTCGGACTTGTCCTGCTTCTCCTGCCAGGTCAGGTTCTTGCCCTGGTCGGCGGCACCGTCGGCGAAGGCCATGGGGGTACCGACGGTGAGCACGGCGGCGACGGCCGCCCCGGCGAGCAGCGTGCGTGCAGAACGCATGAGGGTGATCCTTCCGGCGCGCAGGACCGCGACTGCCGGCACGGTGCCGGGCAAGGGGACTCGCGGGGGGTGCGCCTGATCCACGGTCATCCACCGTGCGGCCGATTGCCACCGGAGCGTGGCAGCGCCGGTACGCAGTGTGCTCCCTTCGGGTGGAGTCCCGGGTGTGTTCACCCGTTCGGCCGGGCGATCCGGGTGAATCCGCGGCAGGTGGATTCGAGCAGCGTGTATCCGAGGCGGTCGGATTCGAGCCGGGCGGGCCCGAGGCGCGGTGGATCCGGTTCCCGAGGGGCCGGTCCGCGCCGGCGCCGTCCGGCCGGACACGCGTGGGCCCGCCCCCGGCGAACGGCCGGGGGCGGGCCCATCGGGAACCGCCGGATCAGCGGTCCCAGCGGTAGAACTCCCGCGCCATCGCGTCCTTCGGATCGCGCCAGGTGGCCGGGTCGTACGCCTGCACGTAGGCGGTCAGGCGGTCGCTGACGGTCCGGAACTCCGGGTGTCCGACGACCTTGGCGACGGCCGGGCCCGGCGGGCGGTCGGCCTCGATCAGGTGCAGGTAGACGTCGCCGAACTGGAAGAGGCTGCGGCCGGTGACGCCGATCAGGTGCGGCAGCTCGCCCTGGTCGGACTCGGCGAACACCTGGGCGATGTCCGGTGCGGCTTCGGGTTTCATCCGGGCGACGATCAGCGCCCGGTGGACGCCGGTCACAGCTCCGCCGCCCGCTTCTCGACCTTCTCCCGGATCAGCTGCATCTGGATCTTCGAGTTCCGGTTGAGGTGGCCGGTCATGCCCTCGTCGTCGACCGGGGCGGTCGGCTTCATCGCGAAGTCCTGGATCCAGCGCATCCTGGTGCCGGCCGGCACCTCGGCGTACTCCCAGCGGATCTCCATGAACTCGAACGGGCCGGGCTCGACCCGGCGGGCGCGCACCGAGAGCGCGTCCCGGTCGGTCTCCCGCTCCGATACCCAGCTCCACACCTGGCCGTTCTCGTCCGGGTGCATGGTGAGCCGGAACCGGACGAGGCTGTCCTGCCGGTCCAGCACCTCCACCGAGGCGTACTCGCTGAACAGCTGCGGCCAGTTCTCCAGGTCGTTGGTCATCTCCCAGACCAGGTCGAGCGGAGCGGCGATGACGATCTCGTTGTCGGTGTGTCCGGGCATCTCAGGCACCGGCCTTCGTGGCGAGGGAGGAGTTGACCAGCTCCAGGAACTCGGCGGGGGTCTTGGCCGACTCGGCGCCCGAGGTGACCTTGAGGCCGTGCCGGTTCTCCAGCTCGCCGACCACGCCGAGCAGGCCGAGGGAGTCGATGCCGAACGTGTCGAACTCCGCGCCCGGCTGCGCCAGGTCGCCCGGGTCGACGGCGACGCCGGCCCGGGCCTGGAGCAGTTCGGCGAGTTCCGGATAGCTGAGGGTGTTGCTCACGGGGTTGTCCCTTCGGTGGGTGGGTGGTTCAGGGCCGCGCGCGCCGGACCACCAGCGCGGAGTTGGAGCCCATCAGCCCGCGGCTGAGGACCAGGGCGGTGTTCAGCTCGGCCGGGCGGGCCCGGCCGGTCACCAGGGCGAGGTCGTGGCAGACCTCGGTGACGTTGGGGGTGGGCGGCAGCACGCCGTCCTCCATGGCCAGCACGGCGGCGGTCACGTCGAGCACGGGGGCGCCGCAATAGGCCCGCCCGGTACCGGTCTTGGGTGCGGTGACCGGGACCCGCTCGGCGACCGGGCCGAGCGCGTCGGCCAGCGCCAGGACCTCCGCCCGGTCGGCGTCCGGCACCCCGAGGGCGTCCGCGAAGACGACGTCGATCTCCTCGGCCGCGATGCGGGCCTCGTCCAGCGCGATCCGGATCGCGGCCGCCAGCCCCTCCCGGGACTCGGCCCAGCGGGAGGCCCCGGTGAAGGTGGCGCCGTGCCCGGCCAGCAGTGCCCGGACGCGGGCGCCGCGCAGGCGGGCCGCCTGCTCGTCCTCCAGCAGAAGCATCGCGCCGCCCTCGGCCGGGGCGAAGCCGCAGGCGTCGGCGGTGAACGGCAGGTAGGCCCGGTCGGCCTGCTCGGCCAGGCTGAGCTCGGGGTAGCCGAGCTGGCAGACCATCGAGTACGGCGCCAGCGGGGCCTCGGCGGCGCCGACCACCACCGCGTCGGTGCCGCGCTCGATCGCGCGGGCGGCGTGCGCGAGGGCGTCCAGCCCGCCGGCCTCGTCGCTGGCGACCACCCCGCACGGGCCCTTGTAGCCGCCGCGGATCGAGATCTGGCCGGTGCTGGCCGCGTAGAACCAGGCGATGGACTGGTACGGGCCGACGAACCTGGGCCCCTGGCCCCAGAGTTGCTGGAGTTCGCGCTGGCCGAACTCGCCGCCGCCGGAGCCGGCCGCGGTCACCACGCCGACCGCGTAGGGCTGTTCCCGGTCGGGCCGGAAGCCGGCGTCCGTCACCGCGAGGTCGGCGGCGGCCATCGCGTAGTGCGTGAAGCGGTCGGTCTGCACCAGGAAGCGGTTGTCGATCGCCGACTGCGGATCGAAGCCGTTCACCTGGCCCGCGATCCGCAGCGGCAGCCCGGTGCAACCCTCCCGGGATATCCGGTCGAGGACGCTCACGCCCTGCCGGGTGGCCTTCCAGTAGGCGTCGGCCCCGACCCCGTTGGGCGCCACCACGCCGAGGCCGGTGATCGCCGCCCGGCGGCCCTGCTGACGTGACGTCATGGAACTCACCCCGTTCTGTTGAGCACGACGGCGGACTGGAATCCGCCGAATCCGCTGCCGACCGAGAGGATGTGGCTCAGCGGCAGCTCGCGCGCGGTGCGCGGCACGTAGTCGAGGTCGCACTCCGGGTCCGGAGTCTCGTAGTTGGCGGTCGGCGGCACGACGCCGTGGGCGAGCGCCAGGGTGCAGGCGACGACCTCGATGGCGCCGATCGCGCCGAGCGAGTGCCCGACCATCGACTTGATCGAGCTCATCGGCGTCTTGAAAGCGTGCGCGCCCAGCGAGCGCTTGACCGCGGCGGTCTCGTGCCGGTCGTTCTGCTTGGTGCCCGAGCCGTGCGCGTTGACGTAGTCCACCTCGGTGGCGTCCACCCGGGCGTGGGCGAGCGCGTGGTCGATCGCCCGGGACATCTCCAGCCCCTCCTTGGTGAGGCCGGTCATGTGGTAGGCGTTGCCGAAGGTGGCGAAGCCGCCGATCTCGCCGTAGATCCGGGCGCCGCGGCGGCGGGCGTGCTCGAGTTCCTCCAGCACCAGGACGGCGCCGCCCTCGCCGAGCACGAAGCCGTCCCGGTCGGCGTCGAAGGGGCGGGAGGCGTGCTGCGGGTCGTCGTTGCGCTCGCTGGTGGCCTTGATGGCGTCGAAGCAGGCGACGGTGATCGGCGAGATCGGGGAGTCGGAGGCGCCGGCGACGCAGATGTCGGCGCGTCCCTCCTCGACCGCCTGGAAGCCGTAGCCGATCGCGTCCAGGCCGGAGGTGCAGCCGGTGGAGACGGTCTGCACCGGGCCGTGCGCGCCGGTCCGCTCGGCCACCGCGGAGGCCAGGGTGCTGGGGGCGAAGGCCCGGTGCAGCTGTGGCTCGGCCTGCCGGTGGTCCACGTCCCAGCGGGCTCCGGCCGCGCTGACCAGGGCGTAGTCGTGCTCCAGCCGGGTGGTGCCGCCGACGGCGGTGCCGAGCGAGACGGCGATCCGCCACGGATCCTCGGCGGCCAGGTCCAGGCCGGCGTCGGCGATCGCCTCGTCGGTCGCGACCATCGCGAACTGCACGTAGCGGTCGGCCCGTTGGACGTCCTGTGGGCCCAGTCCGTGGGCTGCCGGGTCGAAGTCGACCTCGGCCGCGATCCGGGAGCGGAACCCGGTGGGGTCGAAGAGCGTGATGCCCCGGGTCGCGGTGCGGCCGGCCGTCAGCAGCCCCCAGAACGCCGGGACGCCGACCCCGCCGGGCGCGACCACACCGATCCCGGTGACGGCGACGCGCCGGGTCACGAGCCCACCTTGGCGTGTTCCGGCGGCCCGGAGGCCGCGGTCCCCTCGGTGCTGACGTGGCCGAGGTCGGGGCGCGGGGCGAGCGGGCCGAGGTGGAAGACCATCCGGGCCTCGGTGGAGCCGACGTTGCGGAAGCGGTGGCGCATGTTGATCGGGATCATCAGGCCCTGGTCCGGCTTGAGCGGGTGGGGCTCGCCGTCCAGGTCCACCTCCAGTTCGCCGCAGACGACGAACACGAACTCCTCGGAGTAGGGGTGGTAGTGCTCGCCGATCCGCTCGCCGGGCTTGACGATCGCCAGGCCCATGAAGCCGGTGGTCGCACCGCAGCTGGTCGGGGTGAGCATGGTGCGCAGCTCGGCGCCGTGGCGGCGGTTCTCCGGTGCCTCGTGGACGCTGACGATCCGTGGGGACTGCGTGGTCATGGAGATCTCCCGTGAAGTGACGGAGCGTCAGTTGTTGATCGGGTCGGCGGAACTGCGGTCGGTGACCGGGTTCATGGCCCGGGCGGCGAGGAAGGCGCCGAGCCCGGTGGCGGTGCGCAGGTCGCTCTGCGGGCCGAGGTCGAGCAGCCCGGCGAGCACGACGGCCTGCCGGTCGTCGGCCACGCCGAGGGCGGCCGCCGGGTCGGCCTCGGCCGGTACCCGCAGGTCGACCAGGCGCACCACCACGTCCTCGCGGTGGAAGACGGTGGCGGCCGCGACCGGCCCGGTCGGGTCGGCGGTGGCCAGGTTGTCGTGCTCGGCCAGCAGTTCGGCCACGTCCCGCCCGTGGCCCGGACGGACCGGGTAGAGCACGGCGTGCCGGTGCAGCCGGGCGGAGGCGGGGGAGCTGGCGATCGCCTGGTGCCGGGCGGGCAGCGCGGCCTTGGCGAAGAACGCCCGGGCGGCCTGCGGGTCGCCCAGCTGCCGGGCCTCCTCCAGGTGCGGGTTCAGCGCTTCTTCGACGGCCCGCACCTCGGGCTGCATCGCCACGTGGCGCAGCGCGTCGCCGAGGTTGCCGACCACCTCGACGGCGCGGACCACCCGGTTGCCGAGCATGAACAGCGAGGTGCGGCGCAGCCGGGTGTGCTGGTCCACCTCGGCCCGGGGGGAGGCGTAGCCGGAGAGGATGCGGGCCACCTCGGGCTCGCTGCCGGGCTTGACGGTGAAGGTCAGCGCGTGGCGGACCACGCCGTCCGGGCCCGGGTCGGCCTTGGGCGGGCCGACGTGCCCGGCCGGGGTGGTGCGCGGCAGCCCGGGCGGCACCTCCATCGGGGCCCGGGTGCCGGTGGAGCCGGCCGCCGAGGTCTCGCGCAGCACGGCGTAGCGCAGCGAGCGGAAGTTGTCGCTGACGCAGCCGTGCATCGGCTTGACCATCTCCCGGTGGGCCGGGCTGTCCACCCACTCCAGGAAGGTCTCCTGGTCCTTCCACTCGCTGGTGATCAGCCACTGGCGCGGGTCGTTGATCGACTGGCACAGCTGGTCGCTGACGTGGCCCGGGACCGAGGCCACCTGGTGGCGCAGCTGCTCGTACACGTCGAGGAAGCGCTGCTGGGCGCCGTCCTGGATCTCCAGCATCAGCACCACCCGCAGCCGGGTGTCGGCCTCGTCGTGCTGCTTCGGCTGGGGTTCGGACAGAGTTGTCATGATCCACTTTCTGCTCTGGGCCGCACGCTGCGGGCCGTGTCGGCCATGCCCGGCGGGTGCTCCCCGGCCTGGGAGGGCGGTGCGACGGCGGTTCGGCCGGGCGAGTCGGCGCCAGGCCTGAGGTCGATCGTGGGCGGCGCACCGGGCGCGGCGCGAGATTTGCGGGCCATCCGGGGGAAGGGGCGGCACGGGTGCCCTCCGGCGGGGGATGGAAGAGCGGGGCCCCGGCTGAGAGGGCCCGTCGAGGGCGGCGCCGAGTCCAGTCACCGGGCCGCGGAATCCCCTGACAGGGCGGAGCAATCGATGAATCCGAAGGTTGACGACCGGGTGCCGGTCCTGATCGTGGGCGGCTCGCTGGTCGGGCTGTCGGCCGCACTCTTCCTCGGTCGGCTCGGGGTCCGGCACCTGCTGGTCGAGAAGCACGCCGACACCTCGCACCACCCGCGGGGCCGCGGCAACAACGTCCGCACCATGGAGCTGTACCGGGTCGCCGGGATCGAGCCGGCGATCCGCGAGGCGGCCTCGATCCTGGCCCCCAACCACGGCATCCTCCAGGCGCCCTCGCTGACCGGCGCCGAGCAGGAGTGGCTGTTCCGGGAGATCGACCCGGGCGGCCGGCTGGCCCGGTTCAGCCCCAGCTCGTGGTGCCTGTGCAGCCAGAACGACCTGGAGCCGGTGCTGCGGCGGGCGGCCCGCGAGCTCGGCGGCGACCTGCGGTTCAGCACCGAGCTGATCTCCTTCGAGCAGGACGCGGACGGGGTCACCTCGGTGCTGCGCAGCCGGGAGAGCGGCGAGGAGCGGGTGGTGCGCTCGGAGTTCCTGATCGCCGCGGACGGCCCGCGCAGCCCGGTCCGGGAGAGCCTGGGCATCGGCCAGTCCGGCAAGGGCGAGCTGTTCCACAACGTCAGCATCACCTTCCGGGCCAAGCGGCTGGCCGACGTGGTCGGCGACCGGCACTTCATCGCCTGTTACCTGACCAACCCGGAGGCGGACGGCGCGCTGCTGCCGGTGGACAACCAGGAGGAGTGGGTCTTCCACGCGCCCTGGCACCCCGAGCACGGCGAGCCGCTGGAGGCCTTCACCGACGAGCGCTGCGAGCGGCACATCCGTACCGCCGTCGGCCTGCCGGAGCTGGACGTCGAGGTCACCGGCCGGGCCCCCTGGCACGCCGCCGAGCGGGTGGCCGACCGGTACGGCGCCGGGCGGGTCTTCCTCGCCGGGGACTCCGCCCACGAGATGTCCCCGACCGGGGCGTTCGGTTCCAACACCGGCATCCAGGACGCCCACAACCTGGCCTGGAAGATCGCCGCCGTGTTGTGCGGCTGGGCCGGGCCGCGGCTGCTGGAGACGTACGGGCAGGAGCGCCGCCCGGTCGCCCGGGTGACCGGCGAGCGGGCCTCGGCCCGGTCCGCCGAGCACAGCCACCCGGGCTACGCGGTGGTGCCGGGCGTCGGCCGGCAGGCCGGGGTGCTGGCGGTGGCGCTCGGCTACCGCTACCCGGTGGGCGCGGTGGTCGGCGCGGACCGGACCGGGCCGGTGGTCCCCGAGCAGTTCGAGTCGGCGGGTGAGCCGGGCAGCCGGGCTCCGCACCAGTGGCTGCGGCGCGCGGGCGTCAAGCTCTCCACGCTGGACCTGTACGAGCAGGCGATGGTGCTGCTCACCGGTCCCGAGGGCGGGGCCTGGCAGGCCGGTGCCCGGCGCGCGGCCGACCGGCTGGCCGTCCCGCTGGACGGCTACCGGATCGGTGACGGGGCCGAGGACGACCTGGCGCCGGAGCCGGGCGCGGACTTCGCCGCGCTGCACGGCATCGGCCCGCAGGGCGCCGTGCTGGTCCGCCCGGACGGCTTCGTCGCCTGGCGCTCGCCCGGCCCGGCGCAGGACGCGGAGGCCGAGGTCGCCACGGCACTGCGGACGGTGCTGGGCCTCTGACGGCCGGCCCCGAAGGGACGCGGAAGGGCCCGCCGGTCGCACGGCCGGCGGGCCCTTCCGCGTGTGTCGTGGGCGGTCAGTGGCCGCCCGCGTCGACCACCTCGACGTCCGAGACCTCGTGCTCGATCGCCTCGGCCGGCAGCGCGACCCGGATCGCCCAGAAGTAGATGGCCAGGGAGAACAGTGCCACCACGGCCATGTCCCACCACATCGGGATCCGGCCGGTGCCCTCACCGAAGCCGCCCTGCCAGGAGATCAGGCCGAGGCCGACCAGGTAGACCGGCAGCCACTGGGCGGACCTCCAACTCAGCCGCGGCGCGTTCGGCAGGCCCTTCTTGATCGCGTACGCGGCGTAGCTGCCGAGCAGGACGTAGCCGAGCACGATGGCGATGCCCAGGCGGGACAGGGTGTGCCAGCCGGCCCAGTAGATGATCAGGCTGGAGACCACGAACGCGGCCGGGGAGATCAGCTGGCCCGCGGGCAGGCGGTAGGAGCGTTCCCGGTCGGGCAGCCGGCGGCGAAGTGCGCCGAAGGCCAACGGCGCGCCGGCGTACATCAGCACGCTGGCGGAGGTGATGAAGCCGACCAGCTCCTGCCAGCTCGGGAAGGGCAGGAAGCAGACCACGCCGGTGACGAACGACATGGCCAGGCCGAACCACGGCACGCCGTTCTTGTCCAGCTGCTCGAAGCGCTGCGGCGCGTAGCCGTTCTTGCTGAGGCCGTAGGAGATGCGCGAGGTGGAGGTGGTGTAGATCAGGCCGGTGCCGCCGGGGGAGACGATGGCGTCGAAGTACAGCACCCAGGAGAGCCAGCCCAGGCCGACCAGGGTGGCGAGGCCGGCGAAGGGGCCCTCGATGCCGGGGAAGTCGAGCTTGTCCCAGCCGTTGACGAAGGAGCTGACCGGCAGCGCACCGATGAAGGCGACCTGCAGCAGCACGTAGATCAGGGTGCCGATGGCGACCGAGCCGAGCACGGCGCGGGGGATGTCGCGCTTGGGGTTGCGGCTCTCACCGGAGATCTGGATGGCCTGCTCGAAGCCGAGCAGCGCGAAGATGATGCCGCTGGAGCTGATCGCGGCGAGCACGCCGTGGGCGCCGAACGGGGCGAAGCCGTGGGAGGTGAAGTTCGAGCCGTGGAAGCCGTTGATCGACAGCGCCAGGATCGTGAGCAGCGGGACGCCGATCTTGAGCCAGGTCGCGACCGAGTTGGTGGCGGCCAGGACCCGCACACCGAGGAAGTTGACCGCGACGAACACGCCCATCAGGACCACGGCGACGGCGAAGCCGCTGATGGTGAGGGTGCCGTTGTCGTTGAGGAAGCTCTTGGCGAACTCCCAGTGGCCCGCGTAGCCGATCATCGCCTCGACCTCGATCGGGGCGACGGTGGCGGCCTGGAGCCAGGAGAACCAGCCGAACGACATGCCGGCCAGGCCGCCGAAGGCGTAGTGCGGGTAGCGCGCGGTGCCACCGGAGACCGGGAACATGCCGCCGAGCTCGGCGTGCACGAGCGCGAGCAGGACGATCGCGACGGCGCCGATGCCCCAGGAGACGAGGGCCGCCGGTCCGGCGGCGACGACGGCGTTCTTCGCGCCGAACAGCCAGCCGGAGCCGATGATCGAGCCGACCGAGGCCCACATGAGGCCGATGAGGCCGACGTGGCGCTTGAGCGACCGCTGGGTCGTCCCGGATTCTGCGGAGGTGCTCTGCCCGGGCGGCGAGATCTGGTTGAGGGAAGCCATGAACGATCTCTCTGTGGGTGGGGGCTCCGGGGTGGGCGGAGCGCGGAGAGTTGCCACACAGTAGGTCTATTCAGAGAGGTCTGCACAGATTTCATTACTGAATATTTACCTTCTTTGCCGGATATCCCTGCAGGTAGGAGGCACTCTGTTCAGTCGTCTGTTACGTTACCGAGGGGTAAGTCCAGCATTTGAGCATGCGTTGAGCTTCGCCATTCACGCCGGGCAATATTGTCGTCCCGTTCATTCATAGAAATGGCGATCGCCGCATGGTCATACCGGCCGACCCGGGGAGGGCCGGCCGGGGTGGTCGCTGACGCTCCGTCAGTTCACCAGGTCGGACGGGTCGGTGTTGGCGCCGCAGAGCAGTACGGCGACCCGCTCGCCCTCGGCCCGGTCGGCGGCGGCGAGGGCAGTGGCGGCCGCGTACTCGACGGCGATCCGGCGCTCCTCCCAGAGCCGTCGGCGGGCGCGCACGATGGCCTCGTCGTCGACCAGCACCGAGCGGACGCCCTCGTGCGCGGCCGCGTCCACGGCGAGGGCGGTGGCGCGACGGGCCCCGAGCGAGTCCTGGGCGACGGAGTCGACCGGGACGTCCACCGGGCGGCCCGCCTCCAGGGCGGCGTTCAGCGCACGGCTGCCCGACGGCTCCACGGCGAGCACCCGGACGCCGTGCTCGCGGGCCGCCACCGCCACCCCGGCGAACAGCCCGCCGCCGCCGACCGACACCACCACCGTGTCCAGCCCCGGCACCGCGGCGCGCAGTTCCGCCAGCACCGTCCCGGCGCCGGCGGCGATCAGCGGGTGGTCGTACGCGTGCGAGGACAGCGCCCCGCTGCCGGCCGCGAACTCCTCGCAGGCGGTCAGCGCCTCCGCGTACTCCCGGCCCGCCAGCCGCACCTCGGCACCGTACGAGCGCAGCCGGCCCAGCTTCACCGGGGAGGCCGTCTCGGGCAGGAACACCGTTGCCCGGACGCCGAGTTCACGCGCCGCCCAGGCGCAGGCCAGTCCGGCGTTGCCGCCCGAGGCGATGGTCACCCCGGTGTCCGGGAGGGTGCCCGCCTCGGCGTGCGCGAGCAGGAAGTTCTGCGCGCCGCGCGCCTTGAAGCTACCGGTGTGCTGGAGGAACTCCAGGGCCAGCCAGGTCCGCCCGCCGTCGTCCCCCGGCGCCACCGCCACCGGGCGCACCCGCCCGGCGATCCGCTTCCCGGCCGCCTCGACCTCGTCGTACGTCAGCTGGTCCATCGTGATCCGCTCCTTCGTCGAGGGGTCCGTTCCACCGGGAGTTCCGGCCAGGGCGACCGTACGTCCCGTTCGTGGACGGGGAAAGATCGCGAGCACCGGGGCCGGGCGGGGGCGTAGGGTGGCCGGGTGCGTCTTGTGATCCTCCCCCCGCCGGCCCGCTAGCGGGCGGCCCACTCCACCCACTCCGGCCCGACGGGACCTGCCCGCGGCCGGGGCGATGACTGCCGCCCGCACATCGGGGCGTGTCCGACGGACACGCTCCCAGCGGACCCGAACCGGCACCTCATCGTGGAGTACCGACGCATGACCTCCTCGTACGCCGCCGTGCCCTTCCGGCACGGCCTCCTGTCCATTTCCGCCGCCGCCGTCGCCTGGGGCGTGGGCGGCGCCGTGTCCGCGCTGCTGATGCGCACCAGCGGACTCGGCCCGGCGGGCGTCTCCTGCTGGCGCTTCGGCGTCGCCGCGCTCTGCCTGGCCCTGCTGCCGGGCCGCGACCAGCGGGCCGCGCGGGGCGCCGCCCGCTGGCGCTCCGCGGGGCTGACCGGGCTCGGCCTCGCGGTCAGCCAGTGCGCCTACTTCGGCTCGGTGCGGTACGCGGGCCTCGGGCTGGGCACCCTGATCACCATCGGCGCCGGACCGGTGTTCACCAGCCTCGGCGCCCATCTGCTGCTCGGCGAGCGGCTGACCCGTCGCGCGGGGGCCGCGGTGGCGCTGGCCCTGGCCGGCCTCGGCCTGCTGGTGGCCGCCCCGGCGGCGGGCCCGCGCCCGGCCCTCGGCATCGCACTGGCCGTCCTCGCGGGAGCCGGCCAGAGCGGCCTCACCCTCTGGGCCCGGGGCGGCGGCTCGGCCCGGGCCGGCACCGGCGCCTTCACCACCGGTCTCCTCTGCCTGCTGCCGCTCGCGGCCGTCCAGGGCGTCCACGGCGTCCTGCCGACGGGCGGGGACCCGGTGGTCACCGCGCCGGCCCTGCTCTTCCTCGGCACGGTGCCCACCCTGTTCGCCTACCGCTGGTACTTCACCGGCCTGACCGCCGTCCCCGGCACCACGGCCGCGGTGCTGGTCCTGCTGGAGCCCGCGACCGCGGCGGTGATCGGCGTGCTGTTCCTCGGCGAGCCGCTGACGGCGGGCCTGCTGGCGGGCTCCGCGCTGCTGCTCGCGGCCATCGCGGTGCTGGCGCGGGAGTAGCGGCGCGGGCGGCCACCCGGGCGGGCGACCTGTGGTCGCCGGGGGTCCGACGGCGTGCTGTCGTGGTCCGCATGAACAGCACACTCCCGGCCCGGGTGGCCGCCGCGACCGCCTCCGTCCTCCTGCTCACCACCGCGGCCGGGGCCGTGGTCGCCGCCGCCGGACCGGCCGCGGCGACCGGGCGCCGGGACGTCACCGCGGACCAGTGCCGGGGCGCGGGCGGGCACGTCGAGGGCAGCGGCTACTGCGTCGACGCCGCAGGTGACGACGTCTGGGGCCAGCCCATCGACGGCCAGGCGATCAACCCGGATCCGCGGCCCGGCGAGGAGGCCGCAGGCTCCTCGCGGACGGCCTCACCCCGATCGGCCTCTACCGCAGCCTCGCCGAGGAGCGGCCCG